>CAXTPX010000522.1:0-3193 GCA_964246005.1 uncultured Burkholderiaceae bacterium
CAACGCCGACCTCGCCGAAGCGCTGCGGGCGCTCGAAGTCGTGGCGGCGACCGATGTACTGACGACGCTGCCCAACCGACGATCGATCATCGGTGCCCTCGATCGCGCGCTCGCGGGTCGGCGTCCCCGCGACGGGCGCGTCGATGGTCCGGTGGCCGGCCCTGTCGACAGCCAGGTCGGCGTGGCGCTGTTCGACCTCGACTGCTTCAAGCAGATCAACGACCGCTACGGGCACGAGGTCGGCGACGAAGTCCTGCGCGTCTTCGGCCAGGCGGCTTCGAGCAACCTGCGTCCGGACGACAGGGTCGGGCGCTACGGCGGCGAGGAATTCCTCCTCGTCCTGCACCGGGTACGTGACGCGCGGGCAGCGTTCGATGCGGCCGATCGCGTTCGCCGGGAAGTCGAGGCACACGACTGGTCGGGCCTGGCGCCGGGCCTCGCGGTCACGGTCTCGGTCGGCGTCGCGCTGGTGGAGACGGGCGAGGAGGGCGCCGGCGCGATTCGACGGGCCGACCGTGCGTTGTACGAGGCGAAGCGGCTGGGGCGAAACCAGGTGGTCCTCGCACGACGCGCCCTCGAGCCCCTCGCCAGCGAGATAGCCGCCCCGCGTGATCGTTCGTCCGCCGATCAGCGCCCGCTCAGGAAGCCGATCGAGAACCACGGCACCAGTGCGATCAGCAGCACGCCGAGCACCAGCGCCACGAGGTAACCGAGCAGCGGCCGGATGCCCTCGGACGGGTCGATCCGCCCCACTGCGCACGCCGAGTAGTAGCCGACGCCGAACGGCGGCGCGAAGAGGCCGATGCCCATCGAGAGGATGATCACCATCGCGTACTGGACCTCGTGCACGCCGACCTGCTGGGCGACGGGGAACAGCAGCGGCCCGAACAGCACGATCGCCGGGATGCCCTCGAGCACGCTGCCGAGCAGGATGAAGCCGACGATCGACGCGGCGAGGAACGCGTACTTTCCGCCGGGCAATGCCGCGGCGGCGTCGGCGAGCGCGTTCGAGAAGCCCGACTGCGTCAGCGCCCACGCCATGCCGGTGGCCGCGCCGATGATCAGCAGGATCGCGCCCGACAGCGATGCGGTCTCGATCAGCATCGGCTTCATGCGGCTCCAGTCGAACTCGCGATAGATCAGGAGGCCGACGATGAACGAGTAGACGATGCCGATCGTCGAGACCTCGGTCGCGGTCGCGACGCCCTGTACGACCGCGAAGCGGATCACGAACGGCAGAGCCAGCGCGGGCAGCGCTGCGAGGAAGTAGCGCGCGGTGTCGCGCTTCGGCGTCTTCTCGACCTGCGACAGGTCCTCGTGCCGATAGCGCATCCACACGACGACGCAGATCATCGCGCCGACCACCACCGCGGGCATCAGGCCGCCGGTGAAGAGCGCGGTGATCGACACGCCGGTGACCGACCCGACCGTGATCAGGACGAGGCTGGGCGGGATGGTCTCGGTCTGGGCGCCGGTGGCCGACAGCAGCGCCGCGAGTTCCCCGGGCTTCGAGCCGCGCTTCCGCATCTCGGGGAAGAGGGCGGGCGCGATCGCGGCCATGTCGGCGACCTTCGAGCCCGAGATGCCGGACACGAGATACATCGCGCCGATCAGCACGTAGGACAGGCCGCCCTTGACGTGGCCGAGCAGCGCCGCGAGGAACTGGATCAGTCGTCGCGCCATGCCGGTCACTTCGAGCAGCAGTCCGAGGAAGATGAACATCGGGACGGCGAGCAGGATCAGGTGCGAGAGACCTTCGCCCATCCGTCCGACCAGCACCACCATCGGCGTCGTCGTCGTCAGCGACAGGTAGCCGAACGTCGCGAGACCGAACGCGAACGCGATCGGTACGCCGGCGAACACGCAGAGCGCGATGATGCCGACGAAGAAGATCACGAGGTTGATGTTGCCGAGGCCGCCGAGGTACGGCTGCGCGGCGAACAGGCCACCGCCGATCGCGCCGATCAGCACGATCGCGATGACCAGCGCGCTCACGCGGGCGACCACCGCGAGCCGCAACACGCCGGCCACGAGCATCAACAGCATGCCGACCGGCAGCGCGGCCGCGCGCCAGCCGTTCGAGATGTCGAGGCCGGGCATCGACATGAAGCGCTCGTCGGCCGCGTAGTCGTACGCGGGCGCGAGGATCAGCCCGAGGAACGCGATCGCGGCGGCGAGCGCGACGGCTTCGAGGACCGCGCGCACGTCGGGCGACGCGAGCTTGACGAGCGTCGTCATCCGCATGTGCTCGCCGCGCCGGAGTGCGATCACGCTGCCCAGCATCGCGAGCCAGATGAACAGCATCTGCGCGAGTTCGTCCGACCAGATCAACGGACTGTGCAGCACGTAGCGCGACACGATGCCCGCCACGAGGATCAGCGTCTCGGCGATCACGAGCAGTGCCGCGAGCGTTTCGATCGTCCCGGCGAACGCCCGGTCGATCTTCGCGACGAGGTCGCGGGTCGGCGAGCGCGGCACGAAGGCTGGAGCAAGACCGGTGGCGGCCATCGTCAGATACCGAAGGCCGTAGCGAACGACAGGCAATCGAAATGCATGGAGGTCTCCAGCGAACCTCGCGGACGTCGCCGCGAGGCCGGTCGGTGCTGAACTTCTGAGCCGGCGGTCAGGCAAGCTTGCCGGTCGACGCCTCGAGTGCGGTCCACGCCTCGTCGCCGAACTTGCCCTTCCATTCGGCATAGAAGCCTGCCTGCTGCAGGGCCTTGCGGAACGAATCGGTCGACGGCTTGTTGAACGTCAGGCCCTTCGTCGCGAGGTCCTGCTGCAGCGAGATCGCGAGCTTCTCGCTGTCGGCGCGCTGGAGCACGGCCGCCGCGTTCATGTTCTTCGTGATCGTCTCCTGCAGCGCGGCCGGCATCCCTTCGAAGCCCCGCTTGGTCGCGACGAACCAGTAGCCGTCCCAGACGTGGCCGGTCAGCGCACAGTTCTTCTGCACTTCGTACAACTTCGAGTTATTGATCAGCGCCAGAGGATTCTCCTGCGCCTCGACGACCCTGGTCTGCAACGCGCTGTACAGCTCGTTGAAGTTGATCGGCGTCGGTGATGCCCCGAGCGACTTGAAGATCGACAACAGGATGGGGCTGACCGGCACGCGGATCTTGAGGTTCGCGAGGTCGGTCGCCTTCGTGATCGGCGTGTACGACGTGATGTGGCGGAAACCGTTGTCCCAGACCTT
>CAXTPX010000523.1:0-3191 GCA_964246005.1 uncultured Burkholderiaceae bacterium
GACGAGCTCGATGCCGGACGTGCCGGGCAGGGAGATGTCGACGATCGCGAGGTCGACCTGCGTGTCGCGCAGCACGGCGATGGCCGAGTCGGCGTCCCCCGCTTCGGCGCAGACGTCGAGGTCGAGTTCGCGATTGACGAGCTGGGCGATGCCTTGCCTCACGATGACGTGATCGTCGACGATCAGGATGCGCGCCTTCACCGGTAGCTGGCTGATCGTCGAGGTCACATCGTTCATAGCGATTTTCCTTTTTCGCGCATCGTCTGCGCGGCTTTCTTGTCGAGGGCTACCCGCACGGAGACTTCCTTGCCGACCTGCTTGATGTCGAGCTGGGCCTTGAGCAGCTTGGCCCGGTTGCGCATGCTCGAGATGCCGATGCCCTCGGCTGCTTCGACCGCTGCGGCGAGCGTGCCGCGGTTTTCCACCGTCAGGATGATGGCGTCGTCTTCCTCGCGCAGGTCGACCAGGATCTTGCCGCCGGCGCCGTGTTTGACCGCATTGTGCACGGCTTCCTGCGCGATTCTGAAAAGGTGATGCGCGGCCATGCGGCTCGCGACGCGGATCGTGCCGTCCGCATTGAACGTGCACTGGATGCCGTAGATCGTCGAGACGTCCTGCGCGAGAACCGCGAGGGCGAAGGCGAACGCGTTGTCCTCCGGACCCACGGGTCTCAGACCACGGGCGAGTGCACGCGTGTTCGAGATGGCCTGGTTGGTCAGCGCCGCGATCTGCTTCGCATCGGCGGTCTCGGGCGCATTGCGGTCCTCGAGCCGGTTCGCGAGCGCCTTCGCGAGGAAGGCGATGCCGGTCAGATGCTGCCCGAGCCCGTCGTGCAGCTCGTGCGACAAGCGCTCCTTCTCGCGTTCGATCGTCTTCAGATCGCGCTCGAGCGCCTGCAGGTCGTCGGCGTCGGGCGACCCTTCGGGCCGCGGGCCGGTCCGGGTGCCGGCACGCGTCGCCTGAACGCGCGCGCGCGTTCTCGCTTTCGTGACGGGTATCGCCGGATCGGTCATCCGCGTGGCCAGTGTCCTGTCCCGACAGGACACCAGCGTCCTGGGTTCTCGTCAACGAGACCGGTCGACCCCGGCGCGTAGCGAACGATGCACAGTAAAATCCCGGCAGGAGTTTACAGAGGAACGTCCATGAGCAGAACCGTTCAATGCGTCAAGCTGGGCCACGAGGCGGAAGGGCTCGACTTCGCGCCCTACCCCGGGCCCCTCGGCCAGCGCATCTACGAAAGCGTGTCGAAGGAAGCCTGGGCCGCGTGGCTCAAGCAGCAGACCATGCTGGTCAACGAGAACCGCCTGAACCTGGCCGACGTGCGCGCGCGCAAGTACCTGGCCACGCAGATGGAGCGGCACTTCTTCGGCGAGGGCGCCGACATGGCCACGGGGTTCGTACCGCCGTCGGCGCCGTGACATTGGCGATCCGCGCTCGGTGAAGGCTTCGAGCCCGGCCAGCGCCGGGACGACGGCGAACGCGGCTACGTTATTCGGCTGCTTCGCGTTCGAGATCCTCGACGCCGATGTGCCGTACGTCGCGTCCCTTGACCATGTAGACCGTGTACTCGCACATGTTCTTCGCATGGTCGCCGATGCGCTCGAGCGCCTTGACGATCGTGAGGATCTCGATCGACCGCGAGATCGTGCGCGGGTCTTCGATCATGAACGTGATCAGCTGACGGACGATCGCCCGGTACTCGTCGTCGAGCGCGATGTCGTCACGCACGACCTGGGCCGCGGCGATCGGATCGAGGCGCGCGAACGAGTCGAGCGCCTTCCGCAACATCTCGATGGCCGTGTCCGCGATGTGCGCGAGCTCGACCCGCGGCATGTGCGCGCGCTCGGCCTCGTGGATCATGCGCGCCATGCGGGCGACCTTCTGCGCCTCGTCGCCGATACGCTCGAGGTCCGTGATCATCTTGACGACCGTCATCAGCATCCGCAGGTCGCCGGCGGTGGGCTGGCGACGCGCGACGATGTGGCTGCAGCGTTCGTCGAGCTCGACCTCCATGCGATTGACCAGCTTGTCGCCGTCGACGACGCTCTCGATCAACGCCATGTCGCCGGACGCGAGCGATTCGACGGCCCGCATGATCTGTTCCTCGACGAGACCGCCCATGCGCAGGACGCTGGAACGGACCGACTCGAGTTCGGTGTCGAATTGCTTGGATGTGTGTTCGGGCATGAATCGCATTCTAAGACGAGACGCGCGAGCATCGCTCTGCGTTGACCGCCGTCCGGCTCTCGCCGCCGACCGCGCAGCCTAGCCGGACCAGATGACAGTTTCGCTTCGCGGCAGCGGACCGACGGAAGTCATACGCGTTCGATCGTCTCCACCCTGTCGCCGTTCGCGACGACGAGGAGATCGGCCGGTCGCAACGCGAACAGACCGCACTCGACCACTCCGACGATGCCGCCGAGTCTCGTCTCGAGCCGGCGCGCGTCCCGGATCGTCCAGCCGCGCACGTCGAGGATCAGGTTGCCGTTGTCCGTGACGAACGCCTCGCCGCCCTTCTTCCGCACGATCGCTGCGGGCGGATCGAGCCCCTCCTCCCGCGCGAGCCTCGTCAGCGCCCGCACGACCTGCGCACGCGCCATCGGGATCACCTCGACCGGCAACGGGAACGTCCCGAGCGCCTCGACGCGCTTCGATCCATCGGCGATGCAGACGAACGTCGTGGCCGCGGCGGCGACGATCTTCTCCCGGGTCAGCGCGCCCCCTCCCCCTTTCGTCATTTCGAGCGCACCATTGATCTCGTCGGCGCCGTCGACATAGATCGGCAACTCGTCGCAGTCGTTCAGGTCGAACACCGCGATGCCGAGACGAGTCAGGCGATCGGCGCTTCGCGACGAGCTCGCCACGGTGCCGGCGAACCGCGCCTTCAACGGACCAAGGAGATCGATGAAATGTTCGGCCGTGGATCCCGTTCCGATACCCAGCACCAGATCGCGATGCAGCCGACCCTCGACCCATTCCAGGGCCGTCTGCGCAACGGCGCGTTTCTGTTCGTCAGCGTTCATGGGGTTCGAACTTGCGCGATGAGGGCGAGGCGGGTCGTCGGTGCGAAGGCCGACCAAGTCTAGCGGGTCGCCGCCATGACCGCGCCCGCCTCTCCGGTTCGCCATGCCACTCGCGGTCGCGCGCGCACCGCGGTCCTGTTCGTCGGCGCGCTGCTGTTCCTGTTCGAG
>CAXTPX010000524.1:0-3188 GCA_964246005.1 uncultured Burkholderiaceae bacterium
CTCGAGCGCATCGGTGACCATCACCTCGGGGCCGCGACCGATGAACAGCTGGCGGATCACCGGCTCGCTCTTCCTGACGGTCGGCGACATCGGCATGTCGGGATCGACCGGCACGTCGCGCCACCCGAGCAGCACCTGACCCGACGCGCGCACCGCGCGCTCGAGCTCCTGTTCGCAGGCCATTCGCGACGCGTGTTCCTTCGGCAGGAAGATCATGCCGACGCCGTACTCGCCGACCGGCGGCAGCGTCACGCCCTGCGCCTGCATCTCCTCGCGAAAGACCGCGTCGGGAAGCTGGATCAGGATGCCGGCCCCGTCGCCCATCAGCGGGTCGGCCCCGACGGCGCCACGATGGTCCAGGTTCTTCAGGATCAGCAGACCCTGCTCGACGATCGAGTGACTCTTGCGGCCGCGGATGTGAGCGACGAAGCCGACCCCGCAGGCGTCGTGCTCGTCGGCCGCGCGATAGAGGCCTTCACGCGAAGCCGTGGCACGAACGGCGTCGAAGTCGAAGGCGGCGTCGGGACTGTTGGCCGTGGGCATGATCGGGCAATCGCAGGTCGGGGCCGACGATCTTACTGCGCAGCAACAATCCCGCCAATCACTTAATTCGGGGTCGCACCCCGATTTACGTTTGCCGGTTCGCGACTTCAGAAAAACGGGGACAGATCATTCCCGGCTGCGCGGCCTGCCGGGACCGAGCGCGGTCGGCCGCCGATTGGCCAAAGCTTCGATCGCGGCGATGAACGCTGGATCCCCGAGTGCCCATCCGCGGTGGACCGCCGCTTCGATCGGGTCGACGTGGTCGATCGGGTGCTCCGGATCCGATCCATCGAGCGCAGCGCGATAGGCCGCCTGGCGCCCGAACGGCGTGTCGGCCAGGGCCCAGTACGCGGCGTGGTCGTGCATGAACGGTTCGGCCCGATCGCCGACGTGATGCGCGTGGCTCGACCAGCGCCACGCCGCCGGTTCGCTCGCCGCGCCGGTCGCCACAGGTCGCCGTTCGATATGCCGCATCACCGGCAACAGCGAAGCGGCCGGATCGACCAGCGTCGAGCGGAAGCGTCCCCGCCACAGCGCGCCGGGGCGGCCCGCCCGTGCGTTCGCGTACGGCACGTAACGGCGCCCGATGTCCTGCATGACGGCCGGCAGCGCATCGACGGCGGCTGGGGTGGCGAGCAACCGGATCTCGGCCGGCAGCAGGACATAGGCGTGCAACGCCACCCCGTGCTTGCGGACGGCCTGCTCGAGCGTCTCGAGGAGCAGCGCGTAGTCTGCCGCGTCGAAACAGATCGAACGCCCGTCGGCCGCGCGCTGCACGACGTATTGCGGAATCGACGGCGCGTACAGCCTGGCGAGTCGGGCCACGGGGAATCGCGTGGCGCCGGTCAGTACTCGCCGATCCGAAACAGGCGCTGATGCTCTCCGATCGCGTACCGATCGGTCATCCCCGCGATGTAGTCGGCGATCGCTCGCACACCGATCCGCGCGTGGCGGTCGGCGTGTTCACGCGGCAGCAGGATCGGTGTCTCGACGAACGCGGTGAAGAGCTCGGTGACGATGCGCCGGGCCTTGCCGGCCATCCGCTGCACGCGGAAGTGCTGGTAGAGCTCCTGGCGCAGGAAGCGCTTCAACCCGATCGCCTCGCGGCTCACGTCGGGACTGAACGCGATCAGCGGCGCAGCGGCGCGCACGTCGTCGATCGATGCCGCGCCGCTCGCGTCGATCAGCGCGCTGCTCGTCGTCGTCACGTCGGTGATCAGCTCGTTGATCATGCGGCGCACGGTTTCGAGGATCAGGCGACGCGGTGCGATCGCCGGGAAGCGCGCGGTCACGTCGTCCGCATGCCGCCGGAAGATGTCGATCGTCATCATCTGCTCGACCGTCAACAAGCCGGAGCGCAAGCCGTCGTCGATGTCGTGATTGTTGTAGGCGATCTCGTCGGCGAGGTTGGCGAGCTGCGCTTCGAGCGACGGCTGCCTGCGTTCGATGAAGCGGCGTCCGATCTCGCCCAACTGCTTCGCGTTCTTCGGCGAGCAATGCTTCAGGATGCCTTCGCGCGTCTCGAAACACAGGTTCAGTCCATCGAACGCGCCGTAGCGCTCCTCTAGCACTTCGACGACGCGCAGCGACTGCAGGTTGTGCTCGAAGCCGCCATGCCCCTTCATGCAGGCGTCGAGCGCGTCCTGTCCCGCGTGACCGAACGGGGTATGACCGAGGTCGTGGGCGAGCGAGATCGCTTCGACGAGATCCTCGTTGAGTTTCAGGTTGCGGGCGATCGAACGCGCGATCTGCGCGACCTCGAGCGAATGGGTCAGGCGCGTGCGAAACAGGTCGCCCTCGTGATTGACGAAGACCTGTGTCTTGTATTCGAGCCGTCGGAACGCGCTCGAGTGGATGATCCGGTCGCGATCGCGCTGGAAGTCGTTGCGCGACGTCGACCGCTCTTCCGGATGCACCCGCCCCTGCGTCTCGTCGCTTCGCGCCGCGTACGGCGCGAGCGTGTCGGCGCCCGCTGCGCTCAAGCGACGCCCATTGCTTCACGGACCGGCGTCGACGAGGCGAGGATCGCGTCGAGGGGCGTGTCGTCCACGAACGCGACGCGCGCGCCGCCCAACGCGTCGAGCAGGATGAAGCGCAGACGGCCCTCGGTCGCCTTCTTGTCCCCGGCCATCCAGCGACGCCAGTCGGCGACGGTGAGTGCCGGCGGCTCGACCGGCAGCCCGGCTGCCAAGACGAGGGCGGTCAACCGGCGCACCGCTTCGCCGTCGACCAGGCCGAGCGCGTTCGACAGACGCGCCGCGATGATCATCCCGGCCGCGACCGCCTCGCCGTGGAGCCAGGTGCCATAGCCGGTCGCCCCTTCGATCGCGTGACCGAAGGTGTGTCCGAAGTTGAGCAGGGCCCGGTTGCCCTCTTCGCGCTCGTCGTGGCCGACGATGGCTGCCTTCAGTTCGCAGCAACGCCGGATCGCGTGCCGCAGCGACGTCGCGTCGCGCGCCAGCAATGCCGGCATCGCGCCTTCGAGCCATGCGAAGAACGTCGCGTCGAGGCTGATGCCGTACTTGATCACCTCGGCGAGGCCCGCGGCGAACTCGCGCGCCGGCAGGCTGCGCAGCGTCGAGAGGTCGACGACGACGGCGACGGGCTGAGGGAACGCGCCGATCGTGGTCGTGGCGAGCGGGTGA
>CAXTPX010000525.1:0-3184 GCA_964246005.1 uncultured Burkholderiaceae bacterium
TTCGGGCCGGATGCAGAGTCGCCCGTCGACAGCAGCGCCCGCGGGTTCCGGTCCGAGATCGGGCTGCGCACGGCCGACGATGTGACGCCGTCGATGTTGCGGGCGGGCGCAGCGACGATGACGGCGGGGCCCGGCGCGCCCAGCATCCCGGGCCCGCCGGTATCCAGGACCGCGCCGATCGTGATCGCCGATCTGCGCAAGGGCGAGTGGTTCGACCTGCGCGACGCGCGGGGCACGTCGCGTGTCCGCCTGTCGTGGGTCAGCCCGCTCCGCTCGTTCTATCTCTTCATCGGCACCGACAGCGCGCTGACCCGCTCGTTCGATCCGGCGGCGCTGGCCGGCCTCGTCGAACGGGGCGACCTCACGCGGGCGGTGGGCTGACGAGGCCCGTCCCCGCGAGCATTCCCCGTCGGGGGCAGGCCGGGGGTGGGAACCCGGTGTCGTTGCTCTTCGTTCCATCGACCCACTACGACTCCGGATTCCCCGCCTCCGCGGGAATGACGAAGCGGCGGGATGGAGGCATGGGGGGCTCCCCCGGTCGCCCGCCGGATCAGACCATCCGCTTCGCGACTTCCTCGAGCATCACCTCGGTCGCGCCGCCGCCGATCGACTGCACCCGCGCGTCGCGCGACATGCGTTCGATCGCCGTCTCGCGGATGAAGCCCATGCCGCCGTGGAACTGCAGGCAGTCGTACATCACCTCGTTGACGAGCGTGCCGCAAAGCGCCTTGATCATCGACACTTCCTTCGTGACCGACTGGCCCTGCGCATCGCGCCACGCGGTGTTGTAGACCAGCGCCTTCGCAGCCTCGACCTGCGATGCGCGCATCGCGAGGCGCTGACGGATGGTCTGCTTGTCCCACAGCGACGAGCCGAACGCGTTGCGTTGCGTGACCCACTCGAGCGCGAGCTCGATCGCGCGCGACGCCTCGCCCATCGACTGCGCGCCGAGCACGATGCGTTCGTTCTGCAGGTTCTTCATCAGCGCGTAGAAACCCTGGTGCTCGCGGCCGAGCAGACTGCCGGCCGGAATGCGACAGTCGTCGAACACGAGCTCCGCCGTGTCGGAGGACAGCCATCCGGTCTTCTTCAGCGGTCGCGCGACGGTAAAGCCGGGCGTGCCCTTCTCGACGATGAACATCGACACCATGCGGTTGCGACCGGGCTGGTCACCGGTCTTGGCCGCGACGAAGTAGATGTCGCCATACACGCCGTTGGTGATGAACATCTTCGAGCCGTTCAAGACCCAATCGTCGCCGTCACGTCGGGCGGTCGTGCGCATGCCGGCCAGGTCCGAGCCCGCGTCCGCCTCGGTCATCGCGACGGCCGCGATCGACTTGCCCGCGATGATGTCCGGCATGTAGCGGTCGAGCTGCTCGGGCGTGCCGCCGTGGAAGAGATGCGGGCTCGCCATGTCGGTGTGGACGAGCACGGTGATCGCGAAGCCGCCGAAGCTCGATCGGCCGAGTTCCTCGGCGAGCACGACGGTCGCGAGCGTGTCGAGTTCGCTGCCGCCGTGCCGGCTGTCGTAGCGGATGCCGAGAAGTCCGAGCTCGCCCATCTCGCGCAGGATCGCGCGCGGCGTGAAGCCCGCCTCTTCCCACGCGTCGGCGTGCGGCAGCACGCGGTCGGCGATGAAGCGACGGATCGTGGAACGCAGCATCTCGTGCTCGGCCGTGAAGTACGGCGACGTCGCGGTCGTGCCGATCGCGGAAGGGGCGTGAAAAGCGGGAGCGTTCATGAACGACCTTTCGATTTGTTCTGCGAGCGCAGGTTGCGCGTGATCTTGCCGATGTGGAAGTCGATCGTCGGCGACAGCAGCGGCACGCCGGGCACGCGGATCGGACCGGCGATGTCGCCGGGGTTCAGCCCCTTGAACGCGCCGTGCGAGAGGCGCTTGACGAAGCGGCCGAGGTCGATCGTGTTCTGCAGCAGCTTCCGGTCGGCGGTGCGGTCGGTGACGAATTCCTGGATCAACAGCAACGCGCGCGGGTACCCGCGTCGTTCGGCTTCGGCGATGCAGCCGGCGGACGCCGTGAGCAGCGGGTAGCGGATGTCCTTCAGCGCCGGGTCGTCGTCGTGCCTCGGTCCGAACAACGCCGCGGCGAGCCGCGTGATTCGATCGATGCCGTCGAAGCCTTCGTTCTGGAGCCGGGCTTCCAGCGATGTGGCCAGCAGGTCGCCGACCGTCTCGCCGAACGGCTCGTCGGACTTCGCATCGACGACGATCAACCAGGTCCCGTGCTCGTCCTCGGCCTCGACGACGAGATCGACGAGTGGCGCATCGGCAGGTCCATCGAACGGCAACGCGACCAGCGGCTCGCCCGCCCAGCGCGCGACCTTGCCGAACCCCTCGTGATGCTTCAGCGCGGTTTTCAGTTCCTTCGGTAGTTCGTCGCCCTCGAGCCAGGCACGCGCGGCTTCCTTCGCACCGCGACCGTCCGTCCAGTGGTCGGGGCCGTCGGGCCCGGCGCACGTCTCCCATTCGTCCAGCGTCAGGATCGGCGTCCCGTTCTTCGAGATCGACAAGCGATGCTCCGGTGTCATTCGGTCGAGCCGATTATAGGCCGTACCTAACAAACGTTTGGTAGACTGTCGTTCAATGTCACGCATCG
Source organism: uncultured Burkholderiaceae bacterium (assembly GCA_964246005.1). Classification (GTDB taxonomy): domain Bacteria; phylum Pseudomonadota; class Gammaproteobacteria; order Burkholderiales; family Burkholderiaceae_D; genus CAHJXF01. The sequence goes on from CAXTPX010000525.1 coordinate 2,616, forward strand.
CCACCCTGCCGAAGCAACGTTCGACGCCCGCTGTTCCCGCCGTGGATGCGGACGAAGCGTACGCCGGGCGCCAGCTCATCCTCGACAACGCGGCCCGATTGTTCCGGCAGGACGGCTACGCCGCCACGTCGCTGCGCGACATCGCGACCGAGTGCGGGATGCAGGCGGGCAGCCTGTACTACCACTTCGCGTCGAAGGACGAGATCGTCGGCGAGGTGCTGCGGATCGGCGTCGAGCGCGTGTCGGCCGAGGTGCAGCGGGCCGTGGCAGCGCTGCCGGCGGACGCGGACGCGCGCACGCTGCTGCACACCGCCGTCCGCGCGCACCTGTCGGCGCTGCTCGAACTGCACGACTACACGTCGGCCAACGTCCGCATCTTCGGACAGGTCCCGGCGCCGATCCGCGAGTCGCACATCGCGACGCGCGATGCCTACGAACGCTTCTGGACCGGTCTTCTCAAGCGCTGCGCGAAGAGCGGCGGATGGCCGCCGCGCCGCGACCTGCGACTGACAAGGATGTTCGTCATCAGCGCGCTGCACGGGTCGCGCGAATGGTTCGTCGACGGCAGG
>CAXTPX010000526.1:0-3181 GCA_964246005.1 uncultured Burkholderiaceae bacterium
AGGAAGAGCGCCGCTGCGAACGCGGCGTCGCGATACGGACGTCGACTCATCGGGCGAGCTTACGCCACGGTCGAGCGGTGCGCGACACGCCCCACCCGTGACGATGCGAAACGCATCACCCGCGGACGCCGCGGCAGATCGGCTTTCTTCCCACAGTTGCCACGCGACTTCGCTGCTAGCGTCACGGATCGCGTCGCAGCCGAGCGTTCGCCTTGCTCGCCGACCCGATCGCGTCACCGCCTCCTCCTCGCTTCTAGTCCTCGCTCCGCATGTGGATCGTCCGCCTCGCCCTTCGTCGTCCCTACACCTTCGCGGTGATGGCGCTGATGATGCTCGTCCTCGGTATCACGTCGATCATCGTGATGCGGAAGGACATCTTTCCGTTCATCGACATTCCGGTCGTCAGCGTCATCTGGAGCTACACCGGCATGCCGCCGCAGGAGATGGCCGATCGCATCGTGACGATCGACGAGCGGGCGATGACGACCGCCGTCAACGACATCGAGCATCTCGAGTCGACCTCGTATCCCGGCATCTCGGTGATCAAGGTCTACTTCCATCCGGGCACGAAGGTCGACGGCGCGATCGCGCAGATCACCGCGCTGTCGCAATCGATCCTGCGACCGCTGCCGCCCGGTATCTTCTCGCCGCTCATCATCCAGTACGACGCGTCGAGCGTGCCGCTGCTGCAGCTCGCGCTCAGCAGCGACCAGATGTCGCAGCAGGAGATCTACGACTACGGCTCGAACTTCATCCGCACGCAACTGGCCACCGTCGAAGGCGCGTCGGTGCCGCTGCCGTACGGCGGCGAGAGTCCGCAGATCATGGTCGACCTCGACCCGAACGCGATGTACGCGCGCGGGTTGTCGGCGAGCGACGTGTCGAACGCGCTAGGCAACCAGAACCTGATCGTGCCTGCGGGCACGGCCAAGATCGGCAGTCGCGAATACGTCGTGCAGTTGAACAGCAGCCCGCTGACGATCGAAGGTCTGAACGCGTTGCCGATCCGCCTGCAGAACGGCTCGCTGATCTACATGCGCGACGTCGCGCAGATCCGCCAGGGCCACATCGTCCAGACCAACATCGTGCGGAAGGACGGCCTGCGCGGCGCGCTGCTGACCGTGCTCAAGCACGGCGAGTCGTCGACGCTCGACATCGTCGACGGCGTGAAGAAGAAGCTCGCGACGTCGCTCGTCGATGCGCCGAAGGGCCTGCATGTCGACCAGCTGTTCGACCAGTCGGTCTTCGTGAAGGCGGCGATGAACGGCGTGTTGCGTGAAGGCGCGATCGCTGCGGCCCTGACGGGCCTGATGATCCTGCTCTTCCTCGGCAGCTGGCGCAGCACGCTGATCGTCTTCCTGACGATCCCGCTGTCGATCCTGACGTCGCTGTCGATCCTCGCGCTGCTCGGGCAGACGATCAACATCATGACGTTGGGCGGTCTCGCGCTCGCGGTCGGCGTGCTGGTCGACGACGCGACCGTCGAGATGGAGAACATGTATCGCAACCTGGAGATGAAGAAGCCGCTCGCGCGCGCGATCCTCGACGGCGCGCAGCAGATCGCGATCCCCGCGCTCGTCTCGACGCTGTCGATCTGCATCGTGTTCGTGCCGGTGCTGTTGTTGACCGGCGTCGCCAAGTACCTGTTCACGCCGCTCGCGGGCGCCGTCGTGTTCGCGATGCTGACGTCGTACCTGCTCAGCCGCACGGTGATCCCGCCGATGGCGCACCTGCTGTTGCCGAAGGAACTCGAGCAGAAGGAGAAGGACGAGAAGGACGAGGGAAACAGGAAGAAGAGCCTGCTGAAGCGAACGCACGAGGGCTTCGAGAAGCGCTTCGAGCGCGTACGCGATCGCTACAAGGGCGCGCTCGAATGGGCGCTCGATCATCGGCCCTGGGTGCTGGTTCCGTTCGTGGTGATCGTGCTGGCATCGCTGCCGCTGATCTTCCTGATCGGACGCGACTTCTTCCCGTACGTCGACTCCGACCAGATGCGCCTGCACGTGCGCGCGCCGGCCGGGCTGCGCATCGAGGAGACCGAGGCGGTGTTCGCGGCAGTCGAGAAGGAGATCCGCTCGCGCATCCCCGCGGCCGAGCTCGACACCATCCTCGACGACATCGGGCTGCCGTACAGCGGCATCAACCTCGCGACCGGCGACGTCGCGACGCTGGGTGCGGCCGACGGCGAGATCCTGATCGCATTGAAGCCGAGCCACCGCAACACGCTCGAATACCAGCGCGACCTGCGGCAGGACCTCGCCGCGCACTTTCCGGACGAGACGTTCTTCTTCCAGGCGGCCAACATCACGAACCAGATCCTCGACTTCGGCCTGCCGTCGCCGATCGACATCCAGGTCGCGGGCCGCGAGAAGGAGAAGAATCTCGAGATCGCGCGGAAGATCCTCGCCGACGTGAAGAAGCTCCACGGCGCGGTCGACGTCCATCTCGGGCAGGAGACCGACACCCCGACGATGGCGGTCGACGTCGATCGCGACAAGGCGCAGCAGGCCGGCCTGACGCAGCGCGACGTCGCGAACAGCGTGCTGATCTCGCTCGCGTCGAGCGGACAGATCGCGCCGACGCAATGGCTCAACCCGAACAACGGCGTCAGCTACCAGATCTCGGTGCAGACGCCGCAGAACCGTATCGACACGCTCGATTCGCTGCGTCGCACGCCGATCACCGCGAACGGCGGCGGCATGGCGCCGCAGTTGCTCGGCAACCTCGCGACGATGCGTCGCACGACGTCGACCGCGGTGGTCTCGCACTACGACGTGCAGCCGGTCTACGACATCTTCGCGTCGACCGACCAGCGCGATCTCGGCGGCGTCGCGTCGGAGGTCGACCGCATCGTCGACGACGCGAAGAAGGACATGCCGAAGGGCACGACGATCAAGGTGCGCGGCGAGGTCGACACGATGCGCACGTCGTTCCTCCGGCTCGAGCTCGGGCTGATCTTCGCGGTGTTGTTCGTCTACCTCCTGATCTCGATCAACTTCCAGTCGTGGGTCGATCCGCTGATCATGCTGGCCGCGGTGCCGGGCGCGTTCGTCGGCGTGTTGTGGATGCTGTTCCTGACGCTGACGACGTTCAGCGTGCCGTCGATGATGGGCGCGATCATGTCGATCGGCGTCGCGACGTCGAACAGCATCCTGATGATCGTGTTCGCGGAAGACGAGCG
>CAXTPX010000527.1:0-3181 GCA_964246005.1 uncultured Burkholderiaceae bacterium
CAAGATCGAGCGCGCGGCGGTGATCGGCGCCGGCACGATGGGCGGCGGGATCGCGATGAACTTCGCGAACGCCGGCATCCCGGTCAAGATCCTCGAACTGCAGCAGGCAGCGCTCGACCGGGGCCTCGGCACCGTTCGCAAGAACTACGAGAACACGATGAAGAAGGGCAAGCTGACGCAGGAGAAGTTCGACCAGCGCGTCGGTCTCATCACCGGTACCACGAGCTACGACGACATCAAGGACGCGGATATCGTCGTCGAGGCGGTGTTCGAGGAGATGGGCGTCAAGGAGTCGGTGTTCAAGAAGCTCGACGAGGTGATGAAGCCCGGCGCGATCCTGGCGTCGAACACGTCGACGCTCGACGTCAACAAGATCGCCGACTTCACGAAGCGGCCGCAGGACGTGATCGGCACGCACTTCTTCAGTCCGGCCAACGTGATGAAGCTGCTCGAGGTCGTGCGCGGCGCCAAGACCGGCAAGGACGTGCTCGCGACGACGATGGGCCTGTCGAAGAAGCTGAAGAAGACCGGCGTCGTGTCGGGCGTCTGCGACGGCTTCATCGGCAACCGGATGATCGAGCAGTATTCGCGCCAGGCCGGGTTCCTGCTGGAAGAAGGCGCGCTGCCCGAGCAGGTCGACAAGGCGGTCGAGAAGTTCGGTTTCGCGATGGGACCGTTCCGCATGGGCGACCTCGCCGGCAACGACATCGGCTACGCGATCCGCAAGCGCCGCTACGTCGAGAAGCCCGACATGGTGTATTCGAAGACGGCGGACCTGCTGGTCGAGATGGGTCGTCACGGCCAGAAGACGGGCGCGGGCTGGTACGACTACAAGCCGGGCAACCGTGCCGCGATCCCGAACGAGCAGGTCAACGCGATGATCGTCGAGGAGTCGAAGAACCTCGGCATCACGCGTCGGAAGATCAGCGACCAGGAGATCGTCGAGCGCCTGGTGTTCGCGCTCGTCAACGAGGGCGCGCAGATCCTCGACGAGAAGATCGCGCAGCGCGCGTCCGACATCGACATGGTGTATCTCACCGGCTACGGCTTCCCGATCTATCGTGGCGGACCGATGTGCTACGCCGACACGGTCGGCCTGCAGAAGGTCGTGATGAAGATGGAGCAGTACGGCAAGGGGCCGAACGCGGCGCGGCAGGGGAAGGCGTGGGTGCCGGCGCCGCTGTTGGCAAAGCTGGCGAGCGAGGGCAAGACGTTCAGTTGACCGTCGTCCCCGCGAACGCGGGGACCCAGCGACTCAGCACTTCAACGCCACGACACTGGGTTCCCGCTTTCGCGGGAACGACGGATAGAAGTCATTTCAGGAGTTCTCCATGACCGACGCAGTCATCGTTTCCACCGCCCGTACTCCCCTCGCCAAGTCCTGGAAGGGTGCCTTCAACATGACGCACGGCGCCTCGATGGGCGGCCATGCGGTCAGGCACGCGATCGAACGCGCGAAGCTTGATCCGGGCGAGATCGACGACGTCGTGATCGGCTGTGCGAACCCCGAAGGTGCGACCGGCGCCAACATCGCGCGACAGATCGCGCTGTCGGCCGGATGCCCGGTGACGACATCCGGCATGACGATCAACCGCTTCTGCTCGTCGGGACTGCAGACCATCGCGTCGGCCGCGCAGCGCGTGATCGCCGGTGAAGGCGACATCTATGTCGCCGGTGGCGTCGAGTCGATCTCGTGCGTGCAGGCCGAGATGAACCTGCACATGATGCGCGACCCGAACCTGCTGAAGCAGAAGCCGGAGATCTACTGGTCGATGCTGCAGACCGCCGAGCAGGTCGCGAAGCGCTACGACATCTCGCGCGAACAGCAGGACGAGTACGGCGTCGAGAGCCAGCGCCGCGCCGCCGCATCGCGCGAACTCGGCCGCTTCAAGGAAGAGATCGTGCCGATGACGACGATGATGGGCGTGGCCGACAAGGCGACCGGCATGCTCGGCATCAAGGAAGTCACGGTCAGCGAGGACGAAGGGATCCGTGCCGACACGACCTACGAAGGCGTGGCGAAGATCAAGCCGGCGATGCCGGGAGGCGTGATCGCCGCCGGCAACGCGAGCCAGTTCTCGGACGGTGCTTCGGCAGCGGTGGTCATGAACGCGAAGACGGCCGAGCAGAAGGGCCTGTCGCCGCTCGGCATCTTCCGCGGCTTCGCGGTCGCCGGTTGCGAGCCTGACGAGATGGGCATCGGCCCGGTCTACGCGATCCCCAAGCTCTTGAAGAAGATGAACATGAAGGTCGAGGACATCGGCCTGTGGGAGCTGAACGAGGCGTTCGCGGTGCAGGTGATCTACTGCCGCGACAAGCTCGGCATCCCGAACGATCGGCTCAACGTCGACGGCGGCGCGATCGCGGTCGGGCATCCGTACGGCGTCACCGGGGCGCGACTCGTCGGCCACGCGCTGATCGAAGGCAAGCGGCGCGGCGAGAAGTTCGTCGTCGTCACGATGTGCATCGGCGGCGGCATGGGCGCCGCTGGTCTCTTCGAAGTGGCGTGAGGCGCGCCATGCGGAGCGGACTCCTGAAGGTCGCGCTGCTGTCGGCCGTCCTGTCGACGACATCGATCGCGATGGCCCAGTCGCACGCGCGGGCCGACGAAGCGATGGCCGCGTTGAAGCGCAACGATTGCCCGGCGACGCTGGCCGCGCTGCGCCAGGGCATGGCCGACAACGAGCCCGACGCGTTCTACCTCGCCGGCAACGTGGCCGAGACCGGCACGTGCGCAGAGGCCGACTCGGTGGCGGCGGCGAAGGCGTACGAACGTGCGGCATTGCTCGGCAATGTGAACGCGGCCGAGCCGCTGGCGTTGCTGTATGCCGAAGGCGATGGCGTGCCGCAGAGTTATGCCAACGCGGGCCGCTGGTATGCGATCGCAACGCTCGGTGGTTCGCCGAGCGCGGTGTCCGACGTGACGCCTTATGGCAAGCCCGAGGCGATCGTGCGGACCTACGCGCGTGCCGTCCACGACCTCGCATCGTTCGAGCTGGCGAACCGGCTGAAGTATCCGTATCCGCTCGGCGTCCGGGTGCGCTTCGATCCACGGACCGGGATCGCCACGGTGGTCGGTCGCACGCCGGGCGCGGGCCCGCGCGAGATCGCCGACCGCGACATCCTCGCGTCGTATGCCGAAGCGATCAGCGATCTGCCGAAGCCCGTCATTCCGGCGACC
>CAXTPX010000528.1:0-3180 GCA_964246005.1 uncultured Burkholderiaceae bacterium
CTCGGGCTCGACTACGAGGCGGTGAAGGCCATCAACCCGCGCCTCGTCTACGCCGCGATCTCCGGGTTCGGCACCGGCGGTCCGATGGGTCGTCAGCCCGGCTTCGACCAGATCGCGCAAGGCTTCTCGGGGTTGATGAGCGTGACCGGGCAACCGGAGAGCGGACCGACGCGGGTCGGCATCCCGATCGGCGATCTCACCTCCGGCATGTGGACCGCGCTCGGCGTCGTCGCCGCACTCTACGATCGCAAGACGACCGGCCGGGGACAGCGGGTGGACACGTCGCTGCTGTCGAGCCTGGTCGGCCTCTTGAGCGTCCAGGGACAGCGCTACCTGAGCGTCGGCGAGGTGCCGGGGCCGACCGGCAACCTCCATCCGGTGATCGCGCCGTACGGCGTCTATCAGACCCGGGACGGTCCGCTCAACATCGCGCCGGCCACGCCCGACATGTGGGTCAAGCTGTGCCGCCTGCTCGAGCTCGACGCGCTCGTCACCGAGCCGCGCTTCATCGACAACCAGTCGCGCATGCAGTATCGCGACGAGCTGCGCGACCTGCTGGAATCGCGGCTGACGCTGCGCACGCGGATGGAGTGGACGACCGCGATGACCGAGCTCGGTATCCCGGCCGGTCCGATCAACGATCTCGCCGACGTGTTCGCCGATCCGCAGGTGCAGTTCTGCAAGCTCGTCGAGGAGGTGGAGCATCCGGTGCTCGGCACGTTGCGGCAGGTCGGGCTGCCGATCCGAATGAGCGCGGCGCCGGACGGCAGCATTCGCATGCCGCCGCCGCAGCTCGGCGAGCACACCGAGCGGGTGCTCGGGGCCTTCGGATTCGGTGAAGACGAGATCGGCGAGTTGATGGACGCCGGCGTCGTCTGGCAGCAGGAGACCGGCGCAAGCGGGGATTGAACATCATGCGTCGCATCGAACCATCGCGAAGTCATCCAGGAAGCTCCGGATGAAAGTCGGTCCGTGCGCGCCGGTCGAGCGCGGGGCGCGTTCAGCAGGCGAGCCCGCACGATGTCGTCACCTCGAGGCCGACGCGCTGCGCGTCCGGTCTTCCGGATTCGCATAGACCACGCGTCCTGCCTGCACGACCCCGAAAACCGGAATCTGCGCGTTGATGGCCTCGTGCTGACCCTTCGCGAACGGCTTCCGGTACGTCGTGATGACGCCTTCGACCGGGTCCTTCAGGTTCTCCAGCGCTTCACGGACCTTCGGGCCGTCGGTGGTTCCCGCCTGGCGAATCGCCGCGACCAGCAGATAGGTCGAGTCGTAGGCCTGGGCCGCAGGGGACGGAACGGGAATGCGGTCGACCTTGAACGCCTTCTGGTATGCCTCGACGAACGACTTGTGCCGGGCGGATCCGCCTTCCTGGATGAAGGTCTGCGGCATCATCGCGCCATCGCCGTTCGCGCCGGCGTTGTCGATGAAGTTGGCCATCGCCATGTTCCACGAGCCGATCATCGGCACCTTCCAGCCGAGCTTCTGCATGCCGTTCGCGATCTGCGCGAGCTCCGGTCCGACGCCGTAGACCAGCAGCACCTGGGCGCCCGCTTCCCGCGATCGCAGCAGTTGCGCCGTCATGTCGACGTCCTTGATGTTGAACTTCTCGACGACCAGCGGCTTGACGCCTTTGGCCGCGAGTGCCCGCGTGAGGTCGTCCTTGCCGAGCTGGCCGTAGTTGGTCGTGTCGGCGAGGATGGCGACCTTCGTGAACTTCCTTCGCCCGACCGCCTCGTCGACCATCATGCCGGCCTGGATCGCGTCGCTCGCCGAGACCCGGAAGATGTAGTCGTCCGGATCGTCCTTGAACTGCTGCGTGATGACGGTCCCCGTGGCGGTCGTCGTGATCGCCGGGATCTTCGCCTCCTGGTAGAAGCGCTGGGCCGCGAGCGCCGGCCCGGTGTTGACGAAGCCGATCACGGCCGATACCTGCTCCTTGTTGATGAGCTCCTGTGCGATCGAAACGCCGCGTTCATTCTTCGATTCGTCGTCGCGCTCGACCAGCTCGATCTGCCGCGACAGCACGCCGCCCTTCGCATTGATCTCGCCGACCGCGAGCTTGACGGCGTCCCGCACCGAGACGCCGAGCGGCGACGAGCCGCCGCTGACGGGCACGACGAGGCCCCACTTTATCGGCTCCGCGGCCGGGGCAGCCCGGGCCATCGAGATTCCCAGCGCCAGCCCCAGCGCCAGCGCGCACCGCTTCACCCGAACGTTCATCTCCGTCTCCTTCGATGGTGGATCGCTCGCGATACCGCGAGTCGCCTTACGCCGCGACCGTCGGTCCGGCGACGCGCGAGTCGCTGCTCGTTCGTAGCCCTGGCGTGACGTCGATTCTTTCATCACGCGGGCCGGAAGTGCACCGGATTTCGATGGCCGCCTGCGCGCGTTGCCGAACAGGCGTTCGGTCAGGGCTGCGATCTTCGGGATGGCTTTCAGCCACCTAGCCAAGCGGCAGGTTCGCTTCCTTCAGGACGCGCAGCACGAACGACGACTTGCTGTGGCGGATTCCGGGAATCTTGTAGAGCGTCTCGCGCAGCAGCCGCTCGTAGTCGCGCGTGCCGCGCACCGCGATGCGGATGTAGTAGTCGTAGTCGCCCGAGACGAGGTACGCCTCCTGCACTTCCGGAATTTTCGAGAGCGCGTTGCCGAACGCCTTCAGCGTCTCGTCGTTGTGGCTCTCGAGCGTCAGCTGGACGATCACCGAGTCGTGGAAGCCGAGGCGCGCAGCGTCGAGCTCGACCGTGTAGCGCTTGATGACGCCCTGCGACTCGAGGCGTTTGATGCGGGTCCAGCAGGTCGTCGACGCGAGGCCGACCTCCGCGCTGATCTGCTGCAGTGTCTTGCGCGAGTCGGCGCGCAACGTCCGCAGGATCGCGAGATCGCCGCGATCGAGGGTTTCTTCCGTATCCGCCTGCTTCGAGCGAAGGTTCTTCATCGATCCGTCCCGGAGCCCGGAAAATCGGAAGCCTATTCTAGGCCGTCGATGAAACAATTCGGCCTGGACTCGACGCGGACGGACGCGTCGCCGGCGGCGTCGGACATCGCGGGCTGATGTTGCGCGCTCGGGTCTGGTATATCGAGTGATCGTTCGGCGTCGGCAACGACGACCTTTCCAGCGGCCCTTCGTCATCCGCGTCGGGCCGCATGACGCACCGGGTCCCGTTCACCGGC
>CAXTPX010000529.1:0-3174 GCA_964246005.1 uncultured Burkholderiaceae bacterium
ATGATCAGCTCGACGCCGAGCGCGGCGAGCATCAGTCCCATCAGTCGCGTCGCGACGTTGATGCCCGTCCGGCCGAGCACGCGGCTGATCGGATCGGCGGCGGACAACGCGAAGAACACGAGGATGGCGATCGCGACGCCGCTGCCGATCAGGCTCAGCGTCTGCAGGAAGTTTTCGGCCTTGTCGGAGTAGATGATGACCGTGCTGATGGTGCCGGGTCCGGTCAGGAGCGGGATCGCGAGCGGCACGACCGCGATGTTCTCCTTCAGCTCGCCCTCGACCGCTTCCTCCGGCGTGGTCTTCGTGCCGCCGGGTTGCGCGTTGATCATCGAGATCGCCATCAACAGCATGATGATGCCGCCGCCGACCTGGAACGAGTTGACCGAGATGCCGAAGAAGTGGATCACCTGTTCGCCCGCGAGCGTCGTGAACGCGATCACGACCGCCACCGTGAACGACGCGATGCGGATGATGCGTTGCCGTTCACGACGGCTGTTGGTCGCCGTGAACGTGATGAAGAACGGGATCGCGCCGAGCGGATTGACGAGCGCGAGGAGGGAGATGAAGGTCTTGAAGGCGTCCATGGGCGACGGGGTACGCGATCTCCGCGGCAGGGGAACGCGCGGAAATCCGGATGATCTCGCGTTCTGATAAAACCGCTACTCCGAGCCCGCCAGTATGAGGAGATCGGAGGCGATTCAAGCGAGGAAAGCAGGCGATGTCCAAGACAACCGAGAACCTGCCCGATGGCTCGGCACCGGCGCGACTCGAAGTCGAAGGGGCCCTGCAACGAATCCTCCACAGCCGTTCCTTCCGGCGCTCGCCCCGTCACCGGCGGTTCCTGGAATACCTCGTGCGGTCCTCGGCCGGCGGGCAGGCCGGCGATCTTCGCGAGATGGTCGTCGGCGTCGCGGTGTTCGATCGCCCGGCCGACTTCGATCCGCGCAAGGATCCGGTCGTTCGCGTCGAAGCCGGACGCCTGCGCGAGAAGCTGCTGCGGTACTACCGCGAGGAAGGCCTCGGCGAGTCGCTCGTGATCGAGATCCCCGTCGGCGGATACCTCACCCGCTTCGTCCCCCGGATCGCGTCGACCCCTCTGCGGGAGCATGACGCAGCCGGCAAGGCGCGACCGGCGATCGCCGTCATGCCGCTCGACCACCTCGGCGTGCGGCACGAGGACGAGATGCTCTGTGTCGGGCTCGCCAACCAGCTCATCGATACCCTGTCCCGCATTCCCGGCCAGCGCGTCGCGTCGCGGCACTCGGTGATCAAGGCCAGGGCCGCCGGCATGCCGCTCGCGAAGATCGCCAGGACATTCGGGGTCGCCTACGTGCTTTCCGGGAGCCTGCAACGGCACGGCGAGAAGCTCCGGTGCTTCGTCAGTCTCTGCAGGACGGAAGACGAGCGCCATGTCTGGTCGCAACGGTTCGAGCGCGTCGACACGGACCCGGCCGGCCTGTTCGACTTCCAGGACACGATCGCGGCCGCGGCGACCGCCGCGGTCGGCCGGCTCGACGGCGCCGGCGATCGAAGCGGACCGGCGTCGACCCCTTCCCGCCCGGGAACCTCGAACGTCGAAGCCCGCGATCTCTTCGAACAGGCCCGTTATCTCGCGCACAAGCGCACGTTCGCGAGCTGCGAGAAGGCGATCGGGAACCTCGAGCGCGCCATCGTCCTCGACCCGCAGTTCGCTCGCGCCCACGGCGAACTGGGGTTGGTCCACTTCAGCGTCGCCGGCCTGCGATCCGAAGCCCCCTCGTCGAACCTGATGGCGGCTCGACAGGCCGCGACGACCGCGCTCGCGCTCGATCCGGACGATGGCGAGGCGCTGTCGCTGCTGGCATCGATCACGTGCCGGATCGATCGCAACTGGTCGGTCGCCGAGCCCATGTTCGTCGAGGCGCTGCGCCTGAACCGTCATGCATCGGCGATCCACATCGCCTTCGCGACCTGCCTCGCCTACAACGGTCGCTTCGACGAAGCGCTGGAGCACGCCGCGATCGCCCGTCGCGGCGATCCGCTCAACCTCGGTCTCCGTGCGGTCGCAGCGTCGGTCGCGTGCTTCGCGTCGCGCTACGAGCGCGCGATCCGGGAGCAGCGCGAAGTGCTCTCGCTCGAGCCGGACCATCTCTTCGCGCTCGTCAATCTCGCCATCGCCTCGATGACCATCGGCGACCTCGACGCCGCGGAACACGCACTCGAACGAGCCTGTGCCCTGGCACCCGATCAACCGGGACCGCGCTTCAACCGGATCGCGTGCCTCGGGTTACGGGGCAGAACGGACGAAGCCGCCGAACGACTCGAAGGCGCATTGCACCGGCTCGCCGAACGCCCCTACTCGCGCTTCGCCCTCGCCACCGCCCAGTCCGCGACGGGCCAGACCGATGCGATGTATCGCAGCCTCGACCATGCGGCACGGACGAACGATCTGCTCTATGTCAGCTTGCCGGTCTATCCGCTCTTTCGTCCTCACCACGGCGATACCCGGTTCCAGGCGCAGTTGCAGAGCACCGGCCTGCAACCGGTGTCGCAGACAACGGCGCGTCGCGAAGCGGCATGAACGCCTCGGCGCTGGTGCGCTGAGTCAGGGGATGCGGACGACCAGCTGGAGGTGCGCGTCGATGCCGGGCGCGCCGGACGGTGCGCCATCGGAGTGATAGACGAGCCATACCGCGTCGTCGTTCGTCAGGGCGCCCGGGGCGACCACCGTGACCGTCGCGTTGCCCGACGCGTCGGCGACGAACGTGCCCGGCGCGGCGCTGCCGTCGAGCGGCATGCCGACCGGCTCGCGATCGCGGCGACGGTCGAGCAGGCTGTAGACCCCGGCGGGCCTGAGGCCACGCATCGCCACGATGAGTTGCTGCATCCCGTCGACCGGTGGCTTCAGCGACACGTGGCCGCTCGCGAAGAACCACTGACCGACCGTGAGGTCGAGCGGCTTTCCGGCGGCCGTGAAGAGTCGTGCTGCGAGCGGGTCGGACGGGGACGCGTTGCGCAAGCCTTCGGCATGCGCGATGTCCTGCGGCCCCGTCGCGGCGGGCGCGCCCGGGAGGACCACGAAGACCTGCGGATCGATGGCGAGCGTCCGGCCGTTCTCGCGGGCGAAGAACTCCGCGTGGGTCAGGAACTCGATTCGCCGGCCCGACGTCGTCGCGTCATCGGTGCTCGCGCATC
>CAXTPX010000530.1:0-3157 GCA_964246005.1 uncultured Burkholderiaceae bacterium
CGGTCAGGCCGGCACCGGGTTCGGAGCTGCCGTTCATGAAGTAGTGGGCGCGCAGCGCGGAGTACTTCGCGCGCAACGCGGTCAGGCGTGCGGTGAACGCCGTGATCGCTCGACCCGCGTCGCTGTCGGCGACGTTCCAGTCCAGCCACGAGATCTCGCTGTCCTGGCAATACGCGTTGTTGTTGCCGCGTTGCGTCCGGCCGAACTCGTCGCCCCCGAGCAGCATCGGCGTGCCGTGCGAGAACAGCAGCGTCATCAGCATCGAGCGCTGGACCTTCGCACGCGTGGCGACGATGCCGGGGTCGTCGGTCGGACCCTCGGTGCCCCAGTTGAAGCTGTGGTTGTCGTCGGCGCCGTCGCGATTGCTTTCCTGGTTCGCGTCGTTGTGCTTGCCGTTGTACGACACCAGGTCGGCCATCGTGAAGCCGTCGTGCGCGGTGATGAAGTTGACTGAGGCCCAGGGCTTGCGGTGCTGTCGATCGAACAGGTCGGCGGACCCGTGGAGACGGGCGGCGATCGCGCCGCGCATGCCGGAGTCGCCCTTCCAGAATCGCCTGACGTCGTCGCGATAGCGGCCGTTCCACTCGGCCAGGCCGGGCGGATGGTTGCCGAGCTGGTAGCCGCCGGGGCCGATGTCCCACGGCTCCGAGATCAGGTGGACGCGCGCGAGCGTCGGGTCCTGCCGCAGCGAGTCGAAGAAGCCGCCGTTCGGATCGAACCCGGTCGCCTCGCGTCCGAGCGTCACGCCGAGATCGAAGCGGAAGCCGTCGACATGGAACGCATCGACCCAGTAGCGGAGCGAGTCCATGATCAACTGGATGACGCGCGGATGCGCGGTGTTGACCGTGTTGCCGCAGCCCGTGTCGTTGATGCAGTAGCGCGGGTTGTCCGGCATCAGCCGGTAATAGCTGGCGTTGTCGATGCCGCGGAACGACAGCGTCGGGCCGAGCTCGCTTTCCTCGCAGGTGTGGTTGTAGACGACGTCGAGGATGACCTGGATACCGGCCGCGTGGAGCCGCTTGATCGCGGTGCGCATCTCGTTCAGTTCACCGCTCGCGAGGTATTCGGGTTCGGGCGCGAAGAAGCCGAGCGTGTTGTAGCCCCAGTAGTTCCGCAGCTGGTGCTCGACGAGTCGACGGTCCTGCAGGAAGGCGTGCACCGGCAGCAGTTCGAGCGCGGTCACGCCGAGCTTGACGAGATGGTCGATCGTCGCGGGGTCGGCGAGGGCCGCGAACGTGCCGCGCTGGTCGGCGCGAACGCGTTCGTTCCTGATCGTGAGCCCGCGGACGTGTGCCTCGTAGATCACTGTCCGCTGCATCGGCGTCGTCGGCGACCGATCGCGCCCCCAGCGGAACACGTCGTCGACGACGACCGCCTTCGGCATCGCCGCGGCCGAGTCGCGCCGGTCGAACGACAGGTCGGCACGCGGTGAATGCAGGCGATAACCGTAGAGCGCATCGGTCCACTTGACCTGGCCGGCGAGCTTCTTCGCGTACGGGTCGAGCAGCAGCTTGTGCGGGTTGAAGCGATGTCCCTGCTCGGGGCGGTACGGGCCATGGGCGCGATAGCCGTACAACTGACCCACCTCCAGCGTCGGCAGATAGCCGTGCCAGATCTCGTCGGTGCACTCCGGCAACTCGTAGCGCGCGATCTCGCGGCGGCCGCCCGGATCGAACAGGCACAGCTCGATGCGTTCGGCATGCGCCGAGAAGATCGCGAAATTGACGCCGTCGTCGTCGACCGTTGCGCCAAGCGGGTACGGCAGGCCCGGCAGGATGCCGTCCGGCGGGTGCCACATCGACCATCTCCCAGGACTGGATTGAGGATTGCTACTGCGCGACGACTGCAGATCGACTCTCGGCTTCCAGCACGAGGACGCCGAGCGGCGGCAGCGTCAATGCGATCGACGCCGGCATGCCGTGCAGTTCACTCCCCTCAGCATGAACCATGCCCTGGTTGCCGACGCCCGAGCCACCGTACTCTGCCGCGTCGCTGTTGAAGCGCTCGCGCCACGCCCCGCCCGACGGAACGCCGATGCGGTAGTCGGTGCGCACCACCGGCGTCATGTTGGCGACGACCACCACGACGTCGTCAGCGGACAGCCCCGAGCGGCGGAATGCGAACACGCTGTTGACGCGGTCGTCGCCGACGATCCACGCGAAGCCGGTCGGGTCCGAGTCCTTCTCGTGCAGCGCCGGCGTGGCGATGTAGAGATGGTTGAGGTCCCGTAACAGATGCTGCAGCCCGCGGTGGCGTGGCTCGTCGAGGAGGTTCCAGTCGGGCGAGCCGTCGTGGTTCCATTCCCTATAGTCGGCGAGCTCGCAGCCCATGAACAACAGCTTCTTCCCGGGATGCGTCCACATGAACGACAGATAGGCGCGCAGGTTCGCGTGCTTCTGCCAGTCGTCCCCCGGCATCTTGTTGATCAGCGAACCCTTGCCGTGCACCACCTCGTCGTGCGAGATCGGCAACACGAAACGTTCGGAGTAGGCGTAGACCATGCCGAAGGTCATGTCGGCGTGATGCCATTGCCGATTGATCGGGTCCTCTTCGATGTAGCGCAGCGTGTCGTGCATCCAGCCCATGTTCCACTTGTAGTCGAAGCCGAGGCCACCGTCCGGCACCGGCGCCGTCACGCCGGGCCACGCGGTCGACTCCTCGGCGATCATCATCGCGCCGGGGCAGCGATCGGCGACGACCGTGTTGAGTTCCTTCAGGAACGCGACCGCTTCGAGGTTCTCGCGACCGCCGTAGATGTTCGGTACCCACTCGCCGTGCTTGCGGCTGTAGTCGCGATACAGCATCGATGCGACCGCGTCGACCCGGAGGCCGTCGATGTGATAGCGCTCCAGCCATTCGAGCGCGGACGCGATCAGGAAGCCGCGCACCTCGTTGCGACCGAAGTTGTAGATCAGTGTGTTCCAGTCCTGATGGAATCCTTCGCGCGGATCGGCGTGCTCGTACAGCGCGCTGCCGTCGAAGCGGGCGAGGCCATGCGCGTCGCTCGGGAAGTGCGCGGGCACCCAGTCGAGGATGACGCCGACGCCGGCCTGGTGGCAGCGATCGACGAAGCGGGCGAATTCGGCCGGCGTGCCGAAGCGCGCCGTGGGCGCGAAGAGGCCGAGCGGCTGGTAGCCCCAGGAGCCGCCGAACGGAT
>CAXTPX010000531.1:0-3155 GCA_964246005.1 uncultured Burkholderiaceae bacterium
GGCCACGCCCGGACCGACAAGACGCCGCGCCTCGTCCGAGCGGCCACTGTGGTCAACCGTGTACCGTAGTTCCTCCATCGGGTGCTCGCGCGGTCCGCGATTCTCGCGCTGCGGCTCGCTCCTGTTGCATGGGTGAGACAGGGTGGCCGAGCAGGGACCGCACCGTGCCACGCGACCGAACCGTCGGCATCCATCCTCGCAGCGATGCGCCTTCGTCCATCGATTAAACTGAACGACTGAATCCCCTCAGTTCCAAGTTCAAGTTCGAAGCATCGCGCGACCTGCGCGCGAACCATTCTTCCGTCATGCCACCGGTCGTCCTCGGGATCGACACATCGAGTTCATGGTGCTCCGCGGCGCTCGTCCGCGGCGACGAGGTGTATTTGGAGCGGGCCGAGGTCGGCAACGGCCATTCCGATCGCATCCTCGCGATGATCGAGTCCGTGCTGGCGGAAGCCGGCATCCCGCTAGACCGCTGCGACGCCCTCGCGTTCTCCGCCGGGCCGGGCTCTTTCACCGGCCTGCGGGTCGGGTGTGCCGTCGCGCAGGGTCTCGCCTTCGGCGCGTCGTTGCAGGTCGCTTCCATCGGCAGCCTGGACGCGATCGCACGATCG
Source organism: uncultured Burkholderiaceae bacterium (assembly GCA_964246005.1). GTDB lineage: Bacteria > Pseudomonadota > Gammaproteobacteria > Burkholderiales > Burkholderiaceae_D > CAHJXF01. Next base: position 615 of record CAXTPX010000531.1, read on the forward strand.
GTCGTCGACGACGGACAAGCGCAACGCGGCACGGTGCTGGTCGCGCAGGACGCGCGCATGGGCGAACTCTACTGGGCACTGTTCGATCAGGACGGCGACACGGCCGTCCCGGTGACGGGGCCGGAACTCGCGACGCCGTCCGGCCTGCGCCTCGCGCTCGCCGCGATCGATCGTCCCCAACCGTATCGGCTCGGATGCGGCAACGCCTGGTCGGTCCACCGCGAAGCATTGCAGGGCCTCGTCGAACACGTCGTTCCGCGCGCGTCGGCTGACGCCGTCGACGTCGCGGCCCTCGGGGTGATCGCCTGTCGCGACGGGCGGCTGCTCGCTCCCGAGTACGCGAGCCCGCTGTACGTCCGCAACGATGTCGCACGGACCAGCGCCGAACGGCGCGCCGACGCGCGGCGCGTCGCATGATCGGTCGATCGCGATGAGTGCCCAGCCGATCGACCATCGTGATCCGAGGTGCGCCGCGACCGCGGACCCGCCGTTCGTATTCGCGCCGATGCAGCTGTCCGATACCGCCGAGGTCGCGGCGATCGAGAAGTCGGTCTACGCGGCCCCCTGGACCGAAGGCAACTTCGTCGATTCGCTCCTCGCCGGCTATTGCGCCTGGACCCTGCGGCCACCGGGCAAGCCGGCGTCGGCACTGGTCGGCTACTTCGTGCTGATGGCGGCGGTCGACGAGGCGCATCTCCTCAACATGAGCGTCGCTTCGGGCTGGCAGGCGCACGGCAATGGCCTCTTTCTGTTGCGGAAGGCAGCTGCGCTCGCAGCCGACTACAAGGCGACGTCGATCATCCTCGAGGTCCGACCGTCGAACGTGCGTGCGCTTTCCATCTACCGACGCTTCGGTTTCCGCGAGCACGGGCTGCGACGGCGCTACTACCCGGTGAGCGCCGACGATCAGCGAGCGCGCGAAGACGCGATCGTGATGCGGCTTCCGCTGTGAACGAAGCGACACTCGCAAGACGAAGCCGCGCGCTGGCGGCGATGGGACTCGGGCCGCTGTGGGTACGGCGCGCCCTCCCGATGGAAGAGGCCGGGGAACTCCTGATCCCGATCGTCGTGCGATCGGGTCAGGCTCGCTCGGCCGGGCAGACGGCGAGGATCGGGACGCTCGACTGGGATGCACTGCGCGACGAGGTCGCAGGCTGCGTCGCGTGTGCGCTCGCCACGACCCGCACGCAGACCGTGTTCGGGGTCGGTGCCGCACGGCCGGAATGGCTGGTGATCGGGGAAGCGCCGGGCGCGGACGAGGACCTGCGCGGGGAGCCCTTCGTCGGACAGGCGGGCAAACTCCTCGACGCGATGCTGGCGGCGGTAGGACTGTCGCGCGAACACGATGTGTTCATCGCGAACGTGCTCAAGTGCAGGCCGCCGGGCAATCGTGATCCGCTACGGACCGAGATCGAAAGCTGTCGTCCGTTCCTCGAGCGCCAGATCGGCTTGTTGCGGCCGAAGTTGATCCTGGTCGTGGGCAAGGTGGCGACCGCGGCCCTGCTCGGAAGCGAGGGCACGATGGCCAGCATGCGAGGACGCGTGCATCGCGTCTCGATCGACGGCCGGGAGACGCCGGTGATCGCGACCTATCACCCGGCGTATCTGCTGCGCTCGCTGCAGGAGAAAGCTCGCGCGTGGCAGGACCTCTGCCTCGCCCGCGAGACCTATGGACGGGCGATGCGGCCCGACGCCTGACGCATCGCCGGCATCAGTGCCGGCCTTCCCGGATCAGCGTGAGCGGATCGCCGCGCCGGATGTTCATCCGGTGGCGTCGCATCACGAGCAGCATCGACCCGACGACGAACATGCCGAACAGGATGATGATCGTCGGGACCGACAGGTCGTAGCGGACCAGCACGGCGTAGACGCACAGCATCGCCAGGACCGACAGATTCTCGTTGAAGTTCTGGACGGCGATCGAGTGGCCGGCGCTCATCAAGACGTGTCCCCGGTACTGCAGCAGCGCATTCATCGGAACGACGAAGAAGCCGGCCAAGCCGCCGATCGCGGTCAGCAGCAGGCTCGCCACGACGAGATAGAGCGGCACGTGCAACCCGAACCCCTCGAGCACGATGGCCGGCACCGAGTCGCGCTTGAAGAGGGCGAGCGACATCACGAGCAGGCCCATCGCGATCCCGACCGGCAGCACCGTCAACGCCTTCTTCAACGGGACACGAGCCGCCAGCACCGCGCCGGCCGCGATGCCGATCGCGACCACCGCCTGCAACGTGGCGCCCTGCGTGAGGTCGAGGCCGAGCGACGACCCCGCCCAGCGCAGCACGATGAATTGCAGCGTCGCGCCGGCGCCCCAGAAGAGGGTCGTGACCGCCAGCGAGATCTGGCCGAGCTTGTCGCGCCACAGCGTCGTGAAGCACTGCGCGAAGTCGATGATCAGACGGGCCGGGTTGCGCTCCTGATGCGCGTAGCGCACGCCGGTGTCGGGGATGCGCAGGTTGATCACGGCCGCGAGTGCGTAGATCAAGGCGATGACGGTGATCGCCGCTTGCGGCGCGGTGTCGATGCCCACGTCGATGATCG
>CAXTPX010000532.1:0-3153 GCA_964246005.1 uncultured Burkholderiaceae bacterium
CGCCGCCCTGCCCGAGCAACGCGCCGAACGCGAGCCGCTGGCGACGCGGCACGCCGAGCGGCTTCGACAACCCGACCAGCACCGCGAACTTGATCGCGATCAATCCGATGACGATCAGCAGCAGCAGCGCGGGACGCGAGACGACCTCGCCGAAATCGATCGACATGCCGACGCCGATGAAGAAGAGGCCGAGGAGCAGCCCCTTGAACGGCTCGATGTCGGTCTCGAGCGCGCGGCGATACTCGGAGCTCGCGAGCAGCACGCCGGCGATGAAGGCGCCGAGCGCCATCGACAGCCCGGCTGCGCTCATCAGCTCGGCGATGCCGACGACCAGCAGCAGCGCGAAGGCCGTGAACACCTCGCGCACGTCGGCCTTCGCGACGAAGCGAAGGACCGGCTTGACGAGGTAGCGGCCGGCGATCACCACCGATGCGATCGCGGCGATCGCGATCAGCGCCTTCTGCCACACCGGCTGGTCGGTCGCCGCGTGCTTGCCGAGACCCATCATCTGCGCGGCCAGCGGGACGACCGCGATCAACGGGATCGCCGCGATGTCCTGGAACAGCAGGATGGCGAACGCCGCGCGCCCCGCGGGCGTGGGCGTCATGTTGCGTTCGTCCATCACCTGCATGCCGATCGCGGTCGACGACATCGCGAGCGCGAAGCCCGCGAGCAGCGCGGACGGCCATGCGAGGCCGAGCGCGACGAGGCCGAACGACAGCAGCGCGCCGGTCAGCCCGAGCTGCGCGCCACCGCCGATGAACACCGCGCCGCGCAGCTTCCATAGCTCTTCGAGGTCGAGATCGAGGCCGATCAGGAACAGCATCAGCACGACGCCGAACTCGGACACCTGCCCGATGCTCTCGACGTCGGAGATGAGGCGAAGTCCCCACGGTCCGATCACGCAGCCGGCGATCAGGTAGCCGAGCACCGATCCGAGCCCGAAGCGCGTCGCGAGCGGCACCGCGATCACGGCGGCGGCGAGATAGACGATCAGGTCGATGGTCATGCGCGGCCGCCCTCGATCGCCGGCGTCGCGGGAGCACGGGCACCGACATCGATCAGACGCTGGCGATAGTGCCGACCCGTCGCAGCCACCGCGGCTTGGTCCGCATGCGCGTCGTGGACCACGATCGGCTCCTGCCACTCCATGCCGCAGAACAGCGCGGTCTGTCGCATCGACGCGGCGAACACGTCGAACGGATGGCCATGCGGCCCTTCGGCCGAATACGCCCTGAAGTCGGCACCGGTCGTCACAACCCATTGCAGCCGCTTGCCTGCGAGCGCGCGCGTGCCGTTGCCGTAGGCCCAGCCGAAGGCGAACACCTCGTCGATCCACAGCTTCAACAGGGCCGGCATGCTGTACCAGTAGATCGGGTGTTGCAGGACGATCGAGTCGACCGCTTCGAGTCGCTGCTGTTCGGTTTCGATGTCGATGTCGAAGTCCGGATACAGGTCGTACAGCGGTCGACGATCGACGAACGCCAGGTCGTCCACCGCCGACAACAGTTCGCGATTGGCGAGCGACCGTTCGGCATACGGGTGCGCGAAGATCAGCGCGACGGTCGGAGAAGGCATGGTCGTGGTCGGTCGGTCCGTTGTGTCGATTGCGATGGTAAGGGTCGCTCAAGGGTCGCGCGCGGATTCGGTGATCGGCCCGTCGACGGCTCGTGCGAATCCGCGACGAGCGGCGAGCGGCCGGCGTCCGGGATCGAGCGAATCGCCTGTTAGAGTCTTGCCATGAGCGAACACAAACCTCTTGCTCCCGGCACGATCGTCTTCCACCCCGCCCGGGGCTACGGCGTGCTGACCGCGGTCAACCTGCTGACCGGCTGGGTGGCGGCGCGCTTCGGCAACGAAGTCAACACGCTCGATCTGTCGCTCAGCGACGACGGCGTCGCGCATGCGGACGGCACGCCGATCCTGTTTCGTCGCACCGCGCCCGACTACATGCCGCATGCGCGTCTGATGGCGATGGTTCGCGCGCTTCACGGCGCCGGCTACGAACGCCTCTATCTCTACACCTGGCCGAAGCCGTCGGGGCTGCACTGGCGCTGGCACCTCTTCACCGGACGACGCGACCGCAGCAGCGCGTTCTGGGTGCAGCGACCGCTGCGGCCCGGCTGGTACGGGTCCGGTTCGGACTACAACTTCAATCCGGTGATGGGCTGGGGCGACGCGCCCGGCGCGACGACCGATCAGCTGGTCCACGCGCTGGCTTCGCACGATCCCGAGGGTCTTGCCCAGGCGCTCGGCAGCGACCCGGATCACACGGCGTGGTTCGCCGAGGTTTGCGACGCGCTGCTGCCGAACCATGCCTACAGCCTCGGCTGGGAGGCGGCCACGCGCAACCTGCGCCTGCAGACGAGCGGCCCACGCGGCATGCCGCTGCATCTGCCGGTGATGGCCGTGCGCCGCGGCGTGCAGCGCTACGGTGGGCCGGCGCTGGCGTGGCCGCCGGGATGGACGGACGGCTGGGCGCACCACGGCTACACGCGGGCGTTGCGGCGGGCGAGCGATCGGGCGAGCGAGACGGAGGGGTGATGCGTCTGTCTGGAAGCTAGCTAGCTAGCCAGTTCGTTGCTATCATCCGGTTTTGATCGATGTGCAGCCATGAACGACTTCGCGCTCTTCGAGGCCAAGAATCGCTTGTCCGAACTGATCGACCGCGTCGAGGCCGGCGAGGAAATCACGATCACGCGTCGCGGCAAGGTGGTGGCTCGACTCGTGCCGCCCCGTGAACGGGTGGACAAGCACGCGCGCGACGCGGTGTCTGCGCTCAAGTCTAGTCGGGAAGGTGTCAGCCTCGGCACCTTGAAAAGTCGCGATCTGATTCGCGACGGGCGTCGCTGACGTGGCGAGAGCCCGATCGGCCTTCGTCGTCGATGCGTCGGTCAGCGCCGCATGGTTCCTGCCCGACGAGGCCACGGCCGACACCGATGCCGCGTTGGAGGCGACCGCGACGGACGATGTTTGGGTCCCGTCACTGTGGCTTCTCGAAACGTCGAATCTGTTGCTCGGCGCGCAGCGCCGCAAGCGCATCACCGCCGAGAAGCGTCGGGAGCTCGTGTCGGGAGTCGCTGCGTTGCGGATTCGAGTGGACCGCGAGCCGGTTCCGCTCCAGCCCGTGGCGACGTAGCCGCGCATGCGGGC
>CAXTPX010000533.1:0-3141 GCA_964246005.1 uncultured Burkholderiaceae bacterium
GACGGCACGTTCTACGTGATCGCCGCAGGCCGTTGCAATCATGCGGGCGGCGGATCCTGGCAGGGCGTGGCGACCGGCAACTCGAGCTTCATCGGGATCGAGGCCGAGAACACGGGGCTGCCCGGCGACGCACCATGGCCGAAGGTCCAGGTCGACGCCTACCAGCGAGGCGTCGCCGCGATCCTGAAGCACGTGGGCGCGACCGCAGACTTCTGCGCGGGACACAAGGAGTACGCCCTTCCTGCAGGACGCAAGTCGGACCCCGACTTCGACATGGTCGCCTTTCGCAGCAGCGTGGCCGCCATCATCGACGGCAGCGCGCCGCCACCGACCTTGATTCCGGCGACCGAGAGCGGCGCGACCGGCGACCAACCGCCGCGACCCACCCTGCGCCGCGGCGCGACCGGCGATCTCGTCGTCACGATCCAGCGCGCGTGCGGTCTCGATCCCGACGGAAACTTCGGCCCGGCGACGGAAGCAGCCGTACGCTCGCTGCAATCGGGTGCCGGGCTCGTTCCCGATGGAATCGTCGGACCGAAGACCTGGGTGTCGATCGACAGCAAAGCCGGCTGAAGCAGCGCGATACCGGTTCGTCGTCACAGGCCGCATTCGCCACGATCGCCGGGCCTGTCGCGATCGAGCCAGGTGCATCCGGGAGCGAGCAGCACCGATCGCCGCGATGCCTCGCCTTCTTCGCTCCAGCTGCGGATATCGGCTCCTCTTGCGTTCGACACTTGTCGCTTCGCCAGCCGCATCCCCGATCGATCGATCGGTCCATCAGTCCACCGTTTCGACCCGGCCGGCCAGCACCAGACCGATCGCTTCGATCGAGAAGCCACGTGCCTGAAGGTATCGACCCTGACGACCGCGCTCGTCGGCGCTGGTGGGGAGCGCGTCGAAGCGGCGCGACCAGGCGATCAACGCACGCTCGGCTTCTGTTCCTTCGACCTGGGCCATCGCAGCCAGGGCATCGGGCGCCGCGACACCGCGCTCTCGCAGGTCGCGCGTCAATCGGAGGTCGCCGTAGCGCGCCGAACGCTGGCGTACGAGCGACGCGGCGAAACGCTGGTCGGAGAGGAGATCCTGTTGCTGCAAGCGATCGAGGACGTGTTCGATGTCGGTCGTCGTCTCGTCCGTCGCGAGATGCCGACGAAGCTTCCGGGCCAGCTCGAAGCGACTGTGTTCGCGTCGCGCCAGGAGACCGATCGCCCGCGTCATCAAGGACCGCGGCGCACTCCGCTCACGACCCGTCATGACGACGAACCGCTCGTCACGCGCCGCGTCCCGCGGGGTCGCTGAAGATTCCAGGCCGATCTTCGGATTGCCCGCCAGTCGTGCGCTTCAACCGATCCGCTCCACGGAAGACAGGTTTGATGCGTCCGGGAGCGACCCGGCCCCTCCGGTTCAGGCAGCCGCTTCTGCGGTGGCCCCGCGCGTCGCGACACCCTTGTTCTCCCGCACCTTGTTCTCGATCTCGAGCGCGACTTCCGGATTGCTGCGCAGGTACTCGCGCGCGTTGTCCTTGCCTTGCCCGATGCGATCGCCGCCGTAGCTGTACCAGCTACCCGACTTGTCGACGATGTTCAATTCGGCGCCGAGGTCGATGACCTCGCCTTCGCGGGAGATGCCTTCGCCATACAGGATGTCGAACTGCGCGACCTTGAACGGGGGCGCGACCTTGTTCTTGACGACCTTGACCTTGGTCTCGGAACCGATCACTTCCTCGCCCTTCTTGATCGACCCCGTGCGACGAATGTCGAGCCGCACCGATGCGTAGAACTTGAGCGCGTTGCCACCCGTTGTCGTCTCGGGGTTGCCGAACATCACGCCGATCTTCATGCGGATCTGGTTGATGAAGATCACCAGCGTATTGGTCCGCTTGATCGAGCCCGTCAGCTTGCGGAGAGCCTGGCTCATCAGGCGAGCCTGCAGACCCGGCAACGAATCACCCATCTCGCCTTCGATCTCGGCCTTCGGTGTCAGCGCCGCGACCGAGTCGATGACGATCAGGTCGACCGACCCGGACCGCACGAGCGCATCGCAGATCTCGAGCGCCTGCTCACCGGTGTCGGGTTGCGAAATCAGCAGGTCGGCCAGATCGACGCCGAGCTTCTGCGCGTACTGCGGATCGAGCGCGTGTTCGGCATCGATGAACGCTGCCGTGCCCCCCAGCTTCTGCATCTCGGCGATGACCTGCAGCGTGAGCGTGGTCTTGCCCGACGACTCGGGACCGTAGATCTCGACCACGCGACCGCGCGGTAGGCCTCCGATGCCGAGAGCGATGTCGAGGCCGAGCGAGCCGGTGGAGACGACCTCGATATCGTCCATGACCTCGCCGGCGCCGAGCCGCATGATCGAGCCCTTGCCGAACTGCTTCTCGATCTGCGACAGCGCCGCAGCGAGCGCCTTGCTCTTGTCGCTGCCGGCGCCCTTGTCGGCGGCCTGACCCTTGACCGTTCTTTCTTCCATGGATTCCTCTTGAGTTCGCGCGATGCCGAGTCGTGACCAGTGCCGCACGGCGCCGCCGCTGGTTCGCACGACCGCGAAGCAGATCGACACCGTTCGGCGCTTTGCAACCGGGAACCGACGACCGATCGATACAGCGACGAGGCCGGTTGCACCGCTGTCTTCGGCGCCCATGAATATACTCTAGCGACCCTCCACGACCGACGCATCGACCGGATGAATTACGGGTCACGAGCAACGTTCACGAACGTCGATCGAAGTCACGCACGACGATCGCATCGCGACACGGTCGTATCCATCGCCGCGCACGAATGGACACGACGCCGGACCGCCGGGACCGTCCCGAATTACGGGTTTTCCCGCACAAATTCGTCTATGAGAACACCGTCCAACGGCCGGCATCGGCATCCCTGCCACAAACGATAGTTTTTCCGTTCGCCGCCATATATGCTTGCCCGCGATTGCAAGGGCCGGCTCCCACTGACCGGCCACTCAGAACACCATTGGAGAAGTCATGGCGGCAAACATCGCGGCATATCCGGTAGCGGGGCCGATGACGGGCGAAGAACGCAAGGTCATCTTCGCCTCGTCCCTCGGCACCGTCTTCGAGTGGTACGACTTCTATCTGTACGGCTCGCTCGCGCCCATCATCGCCAAGCAGTTCTTCTCGGGCCT
>CAXTPX010000534.1:0-3137 GCA_964246005.1 uncultured Burkholderiaceae bacterium
GAGCTTCATGTTCATCTCGAGCGCATTCGGTTCGCGGAAGTGATCGATCTGCACCGAGTGATCGACGACCAGGTCGACCGGCACCAGCGGCTCGATCTTCTTCGGGTTCTGCCCCATCTTGTCGGCCACGTTGCGCATCGCGGCCAGGTCGGCCAAGAGCGGCACGCCGGTGAAGTCCTGCAGCACGATGCGCGCGACCACGAACGGGATCTCGGCCGTGCGCTCCGCGTTCGGCTGCCAGTGCGCGAGCTCGCGCACGTGCGCCTCGGTCACCTTCTTGCCGTCGCAGTTGCGCAGCACCGACTCGAGCACGATGCGGATCGAGACCGGCAGGCGCGACACGTCGACGCCGAGCGTCTTGCCGAGCGCGGGCAACGAATGGAACTGCGCGCGCGTGAGACCGATGCGAAGCTTCTTCTGCGTGTTGAACGGATCGACGGATGAGGTGGACATGGCGGGCCTTTGTGGGTGCGGCGAATCGGGCGTGTTCGGGAGTTAGCGGGGCTTCGGGACGATGACCTTCAGTCCCTTGAAATAGTCGCGGAAGAATCCCGCGTCGCGGGTGATCAGCCCGCCACTGCATTGCAGGAGCGCGTGCGCCCCGACCAGGAAGTCGGCCACCGTGCGCCGCACGCGCGGGCTGTCGCCGAGCTTCTGCAGGCGTTCCTTGTAGCGACGCTGCATCTCGCCGGCGCGGATCGCGGAGCGCAGTTCGAGCGGGAGGTAGTGGACGCCCATCTCCTCGATCGCGTCGGCCATCTCCGAGCCGTGACCGAGACCGGCCGTGACTTCGCTGATCACCACGTCGCTGACCACGACCGGACCGGCGTCGAGCGCGACGCGCAGGCAGGTTTCGGCTGAATCGGCGCGCACGTCGTTGCCGAGGAGATCGATCAGGACGGAGCTGTCGAGCGCGATCATCGATCACCCATCAAACGTCGATCGGGTCTCCCGGCGCCCGACCGCGCAGCTCGCGCATGATGTCGTCGGTCGTGACGCCGTCCGGCATCGGGAAGCGCCCGCGGACCCGCGACAGCGCGTCGCTGACGTCCTTGCGCAGGACGATGCGTCCGCCGTCCAGCTCGACCTTCAGGACCATGCCCTTCGTCAGGCCGAGCGCGTCGCGCACCGGCTTCGGCAGGGTGATCTGTCCGCGTTCGGCGACGATGGCTTCCATGGGGTCTCTCCGGGCTGCGTTCGATTCAGACAGGATTATACGTACTTTTAAGTGCGTACTCAAGTGTCCGTGGGCGATTCTCGGCCGTTTCGCCTTGCCGCCGGCCGCGTCGTCAGATCACGTACAGGTCGACGTACTCGTTGACCGGCATCGCCTCGAGGGTCGCCTGGTCGAGCGACACGTCGAGGATCGTCTTCTGCTGCTTCTCGGGAAAGCGCCGCGCCAGGTTGATCCTGAACTTGGATTCGAGGAGCGGGATGCCGTCGTGGCGTCGGCTGCGATGCCCGATCGGATACTGCACCTCGACTTCCGGCAACTTCGTGCCGTCGGTGAATTCGATCGTCAACGCGTTCGCGATCGAGCGCTTCTCGGGATCGTGATAGTCCTTCGTGAACTGCGGGTCCTCGACGCATTCGATCCGATCGCGAAGCGCGTCGATGCGCGGTCCCCACACCGGCCCCTGCGCGATCGCATCCTCGTAGTCGCCGGCCGTCAGCCGTCCGAAGATCAGCGGAATCGCGACCATGTACTGGATGCAGTGGTCGCGATCCGCCGGGTTCGCGAGCGGCCCCTTCTTGTCGATGATGCGGATGCAGGCCTCGTGCGTGCGGATCGTCACCTTCGCGATGTCGGCGGCCGTCCTGCCGAGCCTGACCAGTTCGCCCCACAGCGTCATCGCCGCCTCGACCGCGGTCTGCGAATGGAACTCGGCCGGGAAGCTGATCTTGAACAGCACGTTCTCCATCACGTAGCTGCCGTACTTGCGCTGGAACACGAACGGCTTGCCCTTGAACAGCACGTCGTAGAAACCCCACACCGGCGCGGTCAGCACGGACGGATAGCCCATCTCGCCGGTCTTCGCGATCAGCGCGAGGCGGACCGCACGACTGGTCGCGTCGCCGGCCGCCCAGCTCTTGCGGCTGCCGGTGTTCGGCGTGTGGCGATAGGTGCGCAGCGACTGGCCGTCGACCCAGGCGAGCGACACCGCGTTGACGATCTCGTCGCGCGACAATCCCATCATCTGCGCGACGACCGCGGTGGACGCGACCTTGACGAGCACGACGTGATCGAGCCCGACGCGGTTGAACGAGTTCTCGAGCGCGATGCAGCCCTGGATCTCGTGCGCCTTGATCATCGCGGTCAGCACGTCCTTCATCACGAGTGGCGGCTTGCCTTGCGCGATCGCGTTGCGCGACAGCCAGTCCGCGGTCGCGAGGATGCCGCCGAGGTTGTCGGACGGATGACCCCACTCGGCCGCCAGCCACGTGTCGTTGAAGTCGAGCCAGCGGATCATCGCGCCGATGTTGAACGCGGCCTGGACCGGATCGAGCTGGAACTGGGTGCCGGGCACCTTCGCCCCGTTCGGCACCACCGTACCCGGAACGATCGGGCCCATCAGCTTCGTGCATGCCGGGTACTCGAGCGCTTCGAGCCCGCAGCCGAGGGTGTCGATCAGGCAGTTGCGTGCCGTGTCGTAAGCGAGGTCGCTCGCAATGCGGTAGTCGAGGACGTAGTCGACGATGTCGACCAGCACCTGGTCGGGCTCTGGACGGACGTTGGAGAGGTGTGCGGACATGACGAGGTGAGCCGTGACGGCTGCGCAAGGAAGAGGGACGCGCGATGCGAGGATCGGCGGGGCGGAAGGATACGCCGGTCGGATCCTTCGAAGACGGCCGAGGCGGTCTCGCCGGACGGCTGTCTCAGGTCGCCGCACTCCGCAAGCGCGAGATGACTTCGGAAGCGAACGCCTCGCCGCGGGCCTTCGCGAGCGTGGCCTGCAGGCCGTGCAGCAGTTCGATCAGCTCTTCCGCGGTCGTGCAGCGTTCGATCTTCAACTGGAAGAAGTAGCGGCGGTGCGGCGCGAGGAAGTCGCGCACGATCTCGTTCATCATCCCGTACAGGCGTTCGTAGCGATTCTGGGCGGGCGCGCCGGTCTCGATCGCCGTGGCGAGGGGTGGCT
>CAXTPX010000535.1:0-3137 GCA_964246005.1 uncultured Burkholderiaceae bacterium
TTGAGCCCCATCCCCATGCCCTCGGCCTTCGTGCTGTAGAACGGCTCGAACAGCTTGTCGTACAGGTCGGCGTCGATGCCCGGGCCGCGATCGATCACGGCGAACTCGACCTGCGCGACCGGCGCGACCGCGAGGTCGCCGATCGCCTCGTCACCGACGCCGACCACGTCGCGCACGGAGACGACGATCTCGCGCGAGGGCGACGCGCGACCGGCCTGCGACATCGCTTCGCACGCGTTGCGGATCAGGTTCAGCAGAACCTGCTCGATGAGGATCGGATCGGCATCGATGTCCGCGATCCGGCGTGGCACCTGCGTGCGGATCGTCGTGTGGGTCTTCGACGTCTCGATCTCCGCGAACCCGACCGCGTCGTCGACGATGCCGCGGATCTCGCAACGGCGGCGACGCGGTTCGCTGCGCTTCACGAACTCGCGGATGCGACGGATGATGTGGCCCGCACGCTCGGCCTGCGCGGACGTCTTCAACAGCATGCCGAGCAGTTCGACCTGATCGGTCACGGCACCGGTCGCGATGTTGCGCCGGACGCGCGCCACCGTGCCCATGCTGTAGTTGCTGATGGCGGTCAGCGGCTGGTTGAGTTCGTGCGCGAGCGACGACGCCATCTCCCCCATCGTGATCAGGCGGCTCGTCAGCTGGACCTTCTCCTCCTGCTGCCGCTCGCGCTCCTGCGTCGCCTTCCGCGCCGTGATGTCGGTCGCGACCTGCATGCGCACCGGCGAGCCGTCGACCCACTGGATCGTGCGGGTCCGTACTTCGAACCAGCGTTCGGCGCGGGCGCTGTAGACCTCGTTGGCCGACGCATCGGTCCGTGCGGCCGTCGTTGCGTCGACTGGCCGCGAGCCGTCGGCCTGCGTCTCTTCGCGCAGCACGTCGCCGAGCAGGTCGCTGAGCGGACTGGACGACGTCCGGGCCACGCTCAGCTCGCGATGGCTGCGCGGGTCGTCGCCGAGCAGGTTGCGGTAGTAGCGATTGGCGAACAGCAGCGTTCCGGTTCCCGTCTCCGGCTCGTCCTCGTCGACGGCGCCGGCCGACGTGACGTCCGCCGGCTCCGCGATCGCGCACACCGAGACCGCCGCGTCCAGTTCGTCGAGCACCGTCAGGAAGCGCTCCTGCGCTTCGGCCAGCTCCTGGCGTGCGCGTTTGCTCTGCGTGATGTCGGTCATCGACGTCATCCATCCGCTCTGCAAGCCATCGGCGTCGATCAGCGGCGAGACGTACATGCGCGTGTCGAGGTCGACGCCGTCCTTGCGGCGCACGCGGACCTCGAGGCCGGTCGGCGGCGTGGTGCCGGACAACATCTGGCGCAGGTCGCGATAACTCTCGTCGAGGCGCTCCCGAGCCCAGTACGCGAACGGCGGCATCGCGCCGAGCAGTTCGTGTTCGTCGAAGCCCAGCATGCGGCAGAAGGCCGGGTTCACGTACGTGATGCGGCCGTCCATGTCGAGGACCCGCATGCCGGTCAGCATCGAGTCCTCCATCGCACGACGGAAGGTGGTTTCGGCCTGCAGCGCGTGCTGCCGGACGCGTCGCTGCGTGATGTCGTGCGCGACCGCATACAGGAGGCGCTTGTCGCCGCGCGTCTGCAGGTCGGGGTTGAAGTTCCAGACCAGCCAGCGGTACTCGGTCGTCCCGTCCTCGTTGAAACGCCGGCAGCGATTCTCGAACGCGGTGCCGACGCCGCCGCTGGCGAGCCGATCGAGTTCCGCGCTGGTCGCGGCACGGTCTTCGTGGTGCACGAGGTCGAGCAGCGATGCGCCGGCGAGACTCGACGGCTCGCGACCGAGGATGCGGGCACAGGCCGGATTGAGCCGCGTGATGCGGCCGTGATGGTCGATCACCGCGAGGATGTCGAGCGACAGGTTGAAGATGCGGTCGCGTGCGGCCTCGGCCTCCTGCCGTCGCCGCAGATGACGCATCTGCGAGAAGAGCGTCCACACGATCAGGAACGACAGCGCGACCACCGCCCAGAAAAGGAACTTGTCGGCGATGCTGGTCAGCCGGTTGTAGGCGATGCCGCGCAGATACACGTCCGCGAGCGGCGCGCCGAGCGGCAGGTTGACCGTGCTGTCCATCGACGACGCGTCGCGCAGGCCGCCGGCGCCCAGCTTGCCGGCGAGCGTGCGGCCCGCGCTGTCGACCAGCATGATGTTGTACTGCGCCGAGGCCGCACGGGGCGTCGCGTAGCGCGCGAGACTCGCGAGCGACGTCACGGCGACGAGCGTGCCGCCGAAGTGCTCGCCGGCGTACAGCGGCACCTGCAGTTCGATATACATGTCGCCGTCGGCGGCCGCGTAGGGCGCCGAGTAGCGCGGCTGGCGTCGATCGCGAGCCGCTTCGAACGCGACGCGCGACACCGCGTTCTCGATCAGGTCACCCTCCTCGCGTGGCCCGCCGTCGAACTGCAGGTCCGACGACACGATCCGTCGCCAGATGCGATCGGTGTCGATCCACGCGATGCTCATCAGTTCGGGATGCCCGCGCAGGATCGCGCGCGCGCTGCTCGCGAACGACGCCTCCTGGTCCTTGCTGCGATCGAACTCGTGGGACAGCTCGACCATCTCGTCCTCGGTCGTGATGAGGCGCGCCGCGATCGCCTGCTGCGTCTCCTGCACGTCGTGGAACAGCGCCTGGTGCTGACGATCCGACTCGTCCTGCTGCAACGTGTAGAACACCGCGAGCATCGCTGCCACGAACAGCACGATCGCGAACAGCGGCGCGAGCCAGTACCAGCGGGTCAGCGACCGCAGTCGCCGGGCGAGTCGCTCGGTCGTGCGCTCGACGGCGCGATCGAACCCGGTGCGGCGGTCGACCGCCGTGGCTGTCGTGCTGGGGGGCGCAATGTCGGCGCGGACGTCGGGCATCGATGAATGCGGTTGAAGGATCGGTGGATGCCGCGAACCGCAGGTGCAGTTGCTTCGATGAGTCGATGCGCCGCGTGCCGGACGAGTGTAGCGCAGCGATCGGCCGTCCGATCGGGCCCTCCGCGGGGTCGGCTTGATGCCCCGCGATCGGTCCTCTACACTCCGCCGACACACTGCGCAGGCACCTCGAGACGCGGTTCCCGTCGCCGCGCGGATGCATAAAAAAGGAGAACCCATGGCCGCTCAGCCCGATCA
>CAXTPX010000536.1:0-3137 GCA_964246005.1 uncultured Burkholderiaceae bacterium
CGACCTGGACGAAGGCGAAGCGGTCCGGCGCTACGGCATCCCGATCGGCTTCGCTGCCGCCAGGATCGAAGCGGGTCGCTGGGTGC
The DNA here is from genome assembly GCA_964246005.1 of uncultured Burkholderiaceae bacterium. Taxonomy (GTDB): domain Bacteria; phylum Pseudomonadota; class Gammaproteobacteria; order Burkholderiales; family Burkholderiaceae_D; genus CAHJXF01. The sequence goes on from CAXTPX010000536.1 coordinate 87, forward strand.
ACGAGCGTCTGCTGCGGATGCCAGAAGCGCGGGGCTTGGAGAACCTGCCGATCGCGACCGTCGTGGCGAAGCCGATGCCGTCGCTCGACGGCTATACCTTCGAGGGATTTCGCAACGTCGACGGCTCGGTCGGCACGCGCAACATCCTGGCGATCACGACGACCGTGCAATGCGTCGCGGGCGTCGTCGACTTCGCGGTGCAGCGCATCCGCGCGGAGCTGCTGCCGCGCTACCCGAACGTCGACGACGTCGTCGGCCTCGAGCACACCTACGGTTGCGGCGTCGCGATCGACGCGCCGGGCGCCGAGATCCCGATCCGCACGCTGCGCAACATCAGCCTCAACCCCAACTTCGGCGGCGAGGTGATGGTCGTCAGCCTCGGTTGCGAGAAGCTGCAGCCGGAACGCCTGATGCCACCGGGGACGATCGCGCTCGTCGACGAGCGCAACGTCGCCGACGTGGGGATCACGGCCGATGCGGGCCTCGACGTCGTGTGCCTGCAGAACGAGCGCCACGTCGGCTTCATGACGATGGTCGATTCGATCATGTCGACGGCCCAGATCCACCTCGAACGGCTCGACGCGCGCAGGCGCGAGACGGTGCCGGCGAGCGAGCTCGTGGTCGGCGTGCAGTGCGGCGGCAGCGACGCGTTCTCCGGGGTCACGGCCAATCCGGCGGTTGGCTTCTGCACCGACCTCCTGGTACGCGCCGGCGCGAGCGTCATGTTCTCCGAGACCACCGAAGTGCGCGACGGCATCGATCAACTCACGTCGCGCGCGACGACCCCCGAGGTTGCCGAGGCGATGATCCGCGAGATGGCCTGGTACGACGCTTACCTGGCGCGGGGCCGCGTCGATCGCAGCGCCAACACGACGCCCGGCAACAAGCAGGGCGGGTTGTCGAACATCGTCGAGAAGGCGATGGGTTCGATCGTGAAGTCGGGGACCTCGCCGATCTCGAACGTGCTCGCCCCCGGCGACAAGTTGCGAGCGAAGGGGCTGACCTACGCCGCGACACCGGCCAGCGACTTCATCTGCGGTACGTTGCAACTGGCCGCCGGCATGAACCTGCACGTGTTCACGACCGGGCGGGGAACGCCTTACGGGCTCGCGGCGGTCCCGGTCATCAAGGTCGCCACGCGCTCCGACCTCGCGCGACGCTGGCACGACCTGATGGACATCAACGCGGGGACCATCGCCGATGGTTCGTCGACGATCGAGGAGGTCGGCTGGGAGTTGTTTCGCCTGATGCTCGAGGTCGCGAGCGGGAAGAAGACCTGGGCCGAGTACTGGAAGCTGCACAACGCGCTGGTCCTGTTCAATCCGGCGCCCGTGACCTGATCTTCTTCGATCTGCCGGCGCTCGGCGGCTAGCCAGCACGGTGCTAGCCCGGCGCGAAACACCAGGACTTAATCACGCCTTTCGAACGCCGCAAGACCGGACACGGCCCGCGGTCTGCGCGCATAGTGATGGCGCCGTTGCCGCCTCGTGTTCGAGGCGCCGGCGGCCATGCGGGCGTCGTCGACAGCACGATCGACGGCGTGGCACTGCCGCCGGTCGTGCGATTCTCTCGGAGAGCTCGATGAACGCATTCAAGTGGGTCTTGATCGACCAGACCAACGGCGCGAAGACCAGCGACGGGTCCACGTTGTCCGCCGCGGTGCTGGCGCATTTCGCCGAAGCCGTCAGCAACCAGTTGAACCAGGAATTCGCCCAGGAGTGGGGTGCGACCGGGAGCATCCGGGTCGGTGCCAGCGCGAAGGACATCCAGCCGGGCGAATGGGTCTACGGCTTCGTCTCGACGTTGCCCGACGCTCCTGGTGCCAGTGCCTACCACGACATCAACGGCAAGGGTGTGCCGTTCGCCCTGTGCGCCGTGACGACCTGCAGCACCCTCTACGGTCCGACCGGCGTCAGCGTCGACGCGTCGCACGAGATTCTCGAGACCGCCGGCGACCAGGGGGCGAACCTGTTCGCCAACGACAACAAGGGCTGGTTGCACGCCCTCGAGATGTGTGACGCGGTCGAGATGCAGACCTATGGCAAGACCTGCAGCGACGGAACCGTCGTGCAGGTTTCGAACTGGCTGATGCGGGCGTTCTTCATTCCGGGTTCGGCCGGACCGTACGACTACATGAGCATGGCGAAGATCAACGGCGCCGTATCGCCTCCGGCGGCTCTCGTGACGGCGCCCGGTCACGGTGGCAACTACCAGATCATTTCGAAGGCGGGTGGAAGCAAGCAGGTCACCGGTCTCATGGCAGAGGCCCATATCGCCGGAACCCGCCGCAAGGGGCCGATTCCGAACTGGAGCTCCCGCACCGCGCTGCGACTCAGGAACATGACGGACATGAACTGAGGGTCGGCACGCGCTTCGCGGCGGATCGTCGCGCGGCCTACAGCTTCATCTCGAACCGCAGCCCGATCACGCGATAGGTCGGCCCGTTCGCCACCACGGTCTGCGCCTGCCCGCCGGCCACGATGCTGGCCGTCGTCACGTAGTTGCGCGGCACGATGTTCGAGAGGCTGAGGCGCAGCTTCATCTTCGGGTCGATCGTCCACAGTGCATACGCGTCGACGACCCGCGTGAGCTGATAGCTCTGCGACTGGACGTCGGTCTCCTGCACGCTGTAGGGCGGGATCCAGTTGAAGTTGCCGCCGACCGTCAGCGGCAGGCCGTGGACACGATAGTCGGCGCCGAGGTTCGCGCCCGCGCGCGGCTGCTGGTCGATGCGGTTGTACGGGCCCGGCACGTTGCTGACGTGCGATCCGTAGACGCTGACGTTGGTCTTGACGGCCAGTGCCGGCGCGCCCTGCACGAGTTCGTCGAGCTGGAACTTCGCGTCCATCTCGATGCCGTGCGTCGTCGCGTCGCCGAAGTTCTGCGGCCGCACGACGTAGCGCGGCACGGTCGCCCACGGCACGCTCTCGAGCGACGTGATGTTGCGGATCAGGTCGTGGATGTCGCGACGGAACGCACTGATCGACATCACGCCGGCCGCGCCGGTGTAGTGCTCGAGCGCGACGTCGACGCCGGTCGCGAGCTCGGGTC
>CAXTPX010000537.1:0-3126 GCA_964246005.1 uncultured Burkholderiaceae bacterium
GACGGAATGCGGAACGGCTCGAACAGGAACGAGCGCAGGATGAAGACGACCAGGATCACCGGAAAGAACCCGGCCGGAAACTCGATCCACCCCGGCTGACGGACCAACCGCTCACGCAACTGTTCGCGCTCCTCGGCGATCGCCCTCGGATCGCGGCTGGCTGCGGCATCGGTCTCCCGCAACATGGCCTGCGCATCGAAGTGGCGCAATGCCGCCTCGGCGTTCGCGACGCGCGTGCGCCGGAACACGAGGCGATCCGCGAACCACACGATGCCGGTCGCGACCATCAACCAGAACAGGATCAACGCGAAGTTGAAGCTCATGGCTTGAAACTCATTTGTCCTCCACCTGCAGGATGGCGAGGAACGCCTCCTGCGGAATCTCCACCGAGCCGACCTGCTTCATGCGCTTCTTGCCGGCTTTCTGCTTTTCGAGCAGCTTGCGCTTTCGCGAGATGTCGCCGCCGTAACACTTGGCCAGCACGTTCTTTCGCAGCGCCTTGACGTTCTCGCGCGCGATGATGTTCGAGCCGATCGCGGCCTGGATCGCGACGTCGAACATCTGCCGCGGGATCAGCTCCCGCATCTTGGCCGCGACCTCGCGACCCCGATGCTGGCTGTTCGCGCGATGCACGATGACCGCGAGCGCGTCGACCTTCTCGGTGTTGATCATCATGTCGACCTTGACGACATCCGCGGCGCGGTATTCCTTGAACTCGTAGTCCATCGACGCGTAGCCACGCGACACCGACTTCAGCTTGTCGAAGAAGTCGAGGACGATCTCGGCCAACGGGATCTCGTAGGTCAGCATGACCTGGCGGCCGTGATATTCCATCCCGAGCTGCACGCCGCGCTTCTGGATCGCGAGCGTGATCACCGAGCCCACGTAGTCCTGCGGCATGTACAGCTTGACCGTCACGATCGGCTCGCGGATCTCCTCGATGCGATCGGGATTCGGCATCTTCGACGGGCTCTCGACCCGCACGACGCTGCCGTCGCGCATCACCACCTCGTAGACCACCGACGGCGCGGTCGTGATGAGATCCATGTCGTACTCGCGCTCGAGCCGCTCCTGAACGATCTCCATGTGCAGCAGCCCGAGGAAGCCGCAGCGAAAGCCGAAGCCGAGCGCCTGCGAGACCTCGGGTTCGTATTGCAGCGACGCGTCGTTCAGACGCAGCTTCTCGAGCGCGTCGCGCAGCGCGTCGTACTGGTTGGCCTCGATCGGGAAGAGCCCCGCGAACACCTGCGGCTGCGCCTCCTTGAAGCCCGGCAAGCCGGCCTTCGCGGGACGGTTGACGAGCGTCACCGTGTCGCCGACCTTGGCGGCCTTCAACTCCTTGATGCCGGCGATGATGAAGCCGACCTCGCCGGCCGACAGATGCTCGCGGGCGCGTGACTTCGGCGTGAACACGCCGACCTGCTCCACCAGGTGCTGCGAGCCGTTGGCCATCAGCAGGATCTTGTCCTTCGCCTTGATCACGCCGTTGAACACGCGGACCAGCATGATCACGCCGACGTAATTGTCGAACCACGAATCGATGATCAGCGCCTGCAGCGGTTCGTCGGCCGAGCCGGTCGGTGGCGGAATGCGCGCGATCAGCGCTTCGATGATCTCCGGAACGCCCTCGCCGGTCTTCGCGCTCGCGCGCACCGCGTCGTGCGCGTCGATGCCGATGACGTCCTCGATCTCCGCGATCGCGTTATCGGGGTCCGCCGACGGCAGGTCGATCTTGTTCAGGACCGGCACGACCTCGACGCCGAGCTCGATCGCCGTGTAGCAGTTGGCCACCGTCTGCGCCTCGACGCCCTGGCTCGCGTCGACGACCAGCAACGCGCCTTCGCAAGCCGACAGCGACCGGCTGACCTCGTACGCGAAGTCGACGTGGCCCGGCGTGTCGATCAGGTTGAGGTGGTAGCGCTGCCCGTCCCGTGCCCGGTACTCGAGCGCCGCGGTCTGCGCCTTGATCGTGATGCCACGCTCGCGCTCGAGGTCCATCGAGTCGAGCACCTGCGCTTCCATCTCGCGATCCGACAGCCCGCCGCACAGCTGGATGATGCGATCGGCCAGCGTCGACTTGCCGTGGTCGATGTGGGCGATGATCGAAAAATTTCGGATGTGCTGCACGATGCGAGAGGGGCGGCGGGCGGGGCGGTGGCAGCCGCATGAACACGGGGCCCGCGCGGATGCGGATGGACCGCCCCGGCGCGACCGGACCCCGGCGGGCAAGCCCGCGAGTTTACCCGATGCGCCGCGCTCGCCGTGGGCGCGGCCGAGGCCACCGCGTCACTGGGGCTGGACGGGTCGGAGCGGCAGATAGAAGACGTTGTCGCCCCGGCGGATCAGCAGGAACGACTGCTTCTTCGGGTCGAGCTTGCCCGCCTGTTCGTTGAACTGCCGTGCACTCGTCGCGTCGATGTTGTTGAGGCTGAGCACGATGTCGTCGCGTCGCAGGCCGGCCGTGGCTGCCGGCCCGTCGACGCTCTCGACCAGCACGCCCGACGGAATACCGAGCACCTTCTTCCGGTCGTCCGGCAGATCGGCGACCGCCAGGCCGAGACCGTTGGCCACTGCCGGCTTCGCCGCTTCCGGCGTCTTGTCGCGGTCGGCGCGCTTCGTCTCTGCATCCAGTTCGCTGACGACGATCGGGAACTCGCGCGTGGTCCCCTTGCGCAGCACCGTGATGGTGGACTTCGTCCCGGGTTTCGTGTCCCCGACGACACGCGGCAGGTCCACCGACTTCTCGATCGCCTTGCCGTCGAACTTGACGATGATGTCGCCGCCGACGATACCGGCCTTCTCGGCGGGCGTGCCCGGCTCGACGCGCGAGACGAGCGCGCCCTGTGCCTTGATCCCCATCGCCTCGGCCACTTCCTTGCTCACTTCGTGAATCTCGACGCCGAGCCGGCCGCGACGAACGCGTCCGCCGTTCTTCAGTTGTTCGACGATGCGCATCGCATCGTCGATCGGGATCGCGAACGAGATGCCGATGCTGCCGCCGCTACCCGACAGGATCTGCGAGTTGATGCCGATCACTTCGCCCCGCGTGTTGATCAGCGGGCCGCCGGAGTTGCCCGGGTTGACCGCGACGTCGGTCTGGATGAAGCGCAGCAGTTAGCCGGTGTC
>CAXTPX010000538.1:0-3116 GCA_964246005.1 uncultured Burkholderiaceae bacterium
CGATGGACTCGAAGATGGCCGACATCTATTCGTTCGTGTCCGCGCGCTATGCGGTCAAGCACGACGTGTGGCACGGCCCGACCGGCGACGTCGCGATCGAGGTCGACTACCACCCCGGCCACGAGTACAACCTCGAGCGGATGATCGCCGGCACGAAGGACTCGCTCGCGTACTTCACGAAGCACTTCGGGCCGTACCAGCACAAGATCGTGCGGATCATCGAGTTCCCGCGCTTCACGCGGCAGGGCGGCTTCGCGGAATCATTCCCCAACACGGTCCCGTTCAACGAGGCGATCGGCTTCACGGCCAAGGTCGACGACCAGGATCCGAACGACATCGACTATCCGTACTTCGTCACCGCGCACGAGGTCGCGCATCAGTGGTGGGCGCACCAGGAGATGCCGGCCAACGTGCAGGGCGACGAGTTCGTCACCGAGAGCCTCGCCGAATACTCGGCGCTGATGGTGATGAAGCAGAAGTACGGCGACACGAAGATGCGCCGCTTCCTCAAGTACGAGCTCGATCGCTATCTGCAGGGGCGCGGTACCGAGGCGAAGCAGGAGCAGCCGCTGGTGCGGGCCGACGGCGCGGCGTACGTTCACTACCAGAAGGGCGCGCTGGTGTTGTACGCGCTGCAGGACGCGATCGGCGAGCCGGCGATCGACGATGCGCTGTCGACCTTCGTCAAGCGCTGGCGCTTCGCCGGGCCGCCGTATGCCCGTTCGACCGACCTGATCGCCGAGTTCATGCGGGTCACCCCGGCAGCCCTGCATCCGCTGGTCCACGATCTTTTCGAGGTCATCACGCTGTACGACGTGCGGGCGCTCGATGCGAAGGCGACGAAGCGCGCCGACGGCAAGACCGACATCGATCTGCGGGTCACGGCGCGCCAGATCCGGGCGGACGGCGCAGGCAACGAAAGCGACGTGCCGTTCGATGCGCCGGTCGACATCGGCGCGCTCGATGCGGCAGGCAACGTGCTGACCGTCGAGAAGCGGGCCGTGCATTCGGGCGAGAACCGGTTCACGCTGACGGTCGCGGGTGACCCGGCCAGGGCCGGCATCGACCCGCTCGACAAGTTGATCGATCGCGATATCAGCGATAACGTCGTCGCGGTGACGCGATGAAGAAGGACTCTCGATGGAACACCTGAGCTACTCGTTCGATGGCGGCGGGACCGACGGCGCCTGCAGCGCCGTGGTCGTCGGCGTCGTCGCATCGGGCAACCTCGAAGTGATGGTCGAGCCGTCGAGCGACGCGGGCTGCGTGATCGACGTGCGCACGCCGGCGCGCGGGTTCGACGACGTGTGGTCGGCGGTGATGACGGACTTCTTCGAGCGCTCGCGAGTCGGTGGCGTGCGCATCTCGATCAACGACGTCGGCGCGACGCCGGCCGTCGTCAGCCTGCGGCTCGACCAGGCGATCGAGGAGTTCCGCGCAGGGACTTCATCGTCATGAGCAAGCACAGCTTCTACGAGGCCAACGCGCGCCAGCGCATCGCCGGCCTGCTCGACGCCGGATCGTTCCGCGAGCTGCTCGCGCCGTCCGAGCGCGCGACCAGTCCGCACCTGCCGCTCCTCGACACGCCGGTCGCATTCGACGATGGCGTCGTCGTCGGCGAGGGCCGGCTCGGTGGTCGTCGGGTACTGATCGCCGCGCAGGAAGGCGGCTTCATGGGCGGCGCGGTCGGCGAGGTCCACGGCGCCAAGCTCACCGGGCTGTTCGAGCGGGCCATCGATCTTGTTATGCAGGGTAACGATCTTGCGACGCCCGTGCTGCTGCTGCTCGAGTCGGGCGGCGTCCGGCTGCACGAAGCCAACGCGGGATTGATCGCGGTGTCCGAGACGATGCGCGCGCTGCTCGATGCCCGCGCGGCCGGCGTGCCGGTGATCGGCCTGATCGGCAGCAGCGTCGGCTGCTTCGGCGGGATGGGCCTGGTCGCGTCCTGCTGCGACACGCTGGTGATGTCCGAGGAAGGGCGGCTCGGCATGTCCGGACCCGAGGTGATCGAGACGAAGCACGGCGTCGAGGAGTTCGACTCGCGCGACCGGGCGCTCGTGTGGCGCACCACCGGCGGCAAGCATCGCTATCTCACCGGCGACGCGCAGGCGTTCGTCGACGACGACATCGCGGCCTTCCGTGCGGCCGCGATCGACGCGCTCGATCAGAAGCGGCCGCTGACGCTCGACGGGTTGATGGCCGAGCAGGCGGTGCTGGCCGATCGCATCGTGCGCTTCGGCGGGTCGCCCGATGCGCTCGAGGTGTGGCGAGGGCTCGGGGTCGACGAGCCCGAAGCGATTCCACTCCTCGAGCGCGATGCGTTCGTCGCCGTGGCCGACGCGCATCGATGAGGGAGATCGATGCGCTGTTCGCGCGCCTCTTCCCCGACGGCCACACGATCGTCGTGGAAGGCGACCTGCTGCGTGGCATCGCCAAGGTCGACGGCCGCGACGTCGCTGTCGTCGGCACCACCGACGACGCGGCGATCGGCGTCGAACTCGCGCTCGCGATGGCGACCGAAGTGTTGCGAACCGTGCGCGAGCATCCGGGCCGCGGGATCGTGCTGCTGATCGACACGCAGGGCCAGCGCCTGCGTCATCGCGACGAGCTGCTCGGCATCAACGTCTACATGGGGCACCTCGCGCAATGCCTCGAGGTCGCGCGCCGCGCCGGGCATCGCATCGTGAGCCTCGTGTACGGACGGGCCGTGAGCGGCGGCTACATCACCGGCGGCATGATGGCCGACAGTTGCCATGCGCTCGTCACGGCCGAGATCAGCGTGATGAACCTGCCGGCGATGGCGCGCGTGACGAAGATCCCGCAGGCGCGGCTCGAAGCGCTGGCCGAGAGCTCGCCGGTCTTCGCGCCGGGCGCGTCCAACTATCTGAGGATGGGCGGCCTCGCGAGCGTGTGGTCCGACGATGCCGCCGCTGCCCTCGCCGCAGCGCTGCGTGCGCCGCTCGACATCGAGGTCGGTGGTCGCACGGACCATCGTCGCGCCGACGGCGACGCGCGTGGCGGACGCACGATGGCGCTGCCGGTGTCGCAGCGCGTGCGTCACGATGTGGTCGACTGATTCGCGTCCGCTGCGAGGTCCGCTGCGGGGTCCGCTGAGA
>CAXTPX010000539.1:0-3114 GCA_964246005.1 uncultured Burkholderiaceae bacterium
CGTTGAGGCATCGGGGCCGCGCCGTCCGTTCGCGAACGAACAAAGCACGTCGAAGGCAATGCCGATGCGCGAACGCTTCCATGGGCGGCATGCCACCTGCTCGAGCCAGCGCGGGCAGAACCACCGTGCCGGTTTCCCCGCCTCGCAACGACAACGTTTCGAAGTGTGCGATGTTGCCGAGGGCGAGGTTCGTCAGGCTGTTCATATCGAATGTGCCGGGGCGCGGATGGTCGTGGGGATCGTCAACCGGTCGTCGCGGGTACGGTCGGGACGACGCCAGAAATGGAGCCAGTCGGCAGAGTGGAATCGTCCGGGAGCCACGTCTGTTCGTTGCCGCACGCTCGGTTGCGCATGCCGCAGCGGGCGCCCCGGATTCGCATGCCGGTCCACCAGGTGCAAGCACCGGCTCGGTCCCCGTGGCGCGAGGTGGGCGGTCGCCGCTGCACCAAGGGCTGCAGTCGCAACCGTTGCGCTAGCAATCGTTGCAGACGCAACGATCATGCTGTTCGTGCGAGGCAATGGCGCACGAGTCGCGGCGACTCCGTGCGCAACCGCACAGACTCCGGCCTTCGACGCCGCCATCGTGGGGATCCCTTTCCCGTCGCGCGACGGCCGGCGCCACCAGGTCGATCCGTCGCCGATCCGCCTCCGGTCTGCAATGCCAACCCGGCCGACCCGTGACTTCCCGCTCGCGCGTCGCCTCGTCCGGCGACTCAAGAGTCCCGCACCGAAGCGCTACGGCCGCCACCGACTCCAGGACGCCCTCGCCGGCCGTGGCCCGGCGAACGAGGCGCCGAAGACGCTCGATCCCGATCTGCAGGGTGCCGCCGGTGGCGCTTCGGCCGATGCCATCACGCTGCTGCGATCCGATGCGAAGGGACTGACGACATCGGACGCCGCCCGCCGTCTGGTGCAGTACGGTCCCAACGAGGTCGGCCACGAAACGGCGCCGTCGTGGGGGTCGCGTCTCTGGCACTGCTACCGCAATCCCTTCAATCTGCTGCTGACCGTGCTCGCGGTCGTCTCGTACGTCGGCGGCGATGCCCGGGCGACGACGGTGATCGGCTGCATGGTCGTCCTCAGCACGTTGATCCGCTTCGTGCAGGAAGGTCGTTCGCACCGTGCCGCGGAAAGCCTGAAGGCGATGGTCGGCAATACCGGCACCGTCCTCCGGCGCGACGGGGCAGGAGACAAGGTGGCAGGCACGGCGACCGCCGTTTCCGGGCAGCACGAGATCGCGATCCGGGACCTCGTGCCCGGCGACCTCGTCGTGTTGTCGGCCGGCGACATGATCCCGGCCGACTGTCGCGTCCTGACCGCGCGCGACCTGTTCGTCTCGCAGGCGGCGATGACCGGCGAGTCGCTTCCCGTCGAGAAGTTCGCGGATCGGCGGGTCGAGACGGCCGACCCCCTCGAACAGACCAACCTGGTCTTCATGGCCACGAACGTCGTGTCCGGTGCCGCGACGCTGCTGGTGGTGGTCACCGGCAGTCGCACCTATTTCGGCACGCTGGCCGCCAGGGTGCTGGCCGTCGACCCGGTGCCCACCGCGTTCCAGGCCGGCGTCAACAGCGTGAGCTGGCTCCTCATCCGCTTCGCGATGGTGATGGTGCCGATCGTGCTGCTGATCAACGGCTTCACGAAGGGCGACTGGACCCAGGCCGTCCTCTTCGCGCTGTCCGTCGCGGTGGGCCTCACGCCCGAGATGCTGCCGATGATCGTCACCTCGACGCTGGCGAAGGGCGCGGTGCTGCTGTCGCGCCAGAAAGTGGTGGTGAAGCGGCTCGACGCCATCCAGAACTTCGGCGCGATGGACGTGCTCTGCACCGACAAGACCGGCACGCTGACCCAGGACAGGATCGCCCTCTCGCAGAAGTGCGATGCGTTCGGTCAGCCGTCCGACGAAGTGCTCGCGTTCGCCTTCCTGAACAGCTACTACCAGACGGGCCTCAAGAATCTGCTCGATCGCGCGGTGCTGGACCACGTCGAGTTGCCGGTCACGCTGCAGTTGCAGGAGCACTACCGCAAGGTCGACGAGATCCCGTTCGACTTCGATCGCCGCCGCATGTCGGTCGTGGTCTCCGAGCGCGACGACCACCACGAGCTGATCTGCAAGGGCGCGGTGGAGGAAGTGACCGCCGTCTGCACCAGCGTGCGCATCACGACCGATGGCGTCGCGGACATCGCGCCGCTCGATGCGGCTCGACTCGCTTCGATGGCCGCGGTGACGCGCGGCCTGAACGACGAGGGCCTGCGGGTCGTGGCCGTGGCGATGAAGGAAATGCCGCCGAGCCAGGCGGCGTACTCGATCGTCGACGAAGCGGCGCTCACGCTGATCGGCTACATCGCGTTCCTGGACCCGCCGAAGGAGTCCGCTGCGCCTTCATTGAAGGCACTGGCCGCGCATGGCGTCGTCGTCAAGGTGCTGACCGGCGACAACGCAGCGGTGACGAGCAGCGTCTGCCGTCACGTGGGGCTGCCCAGCGGCGCGGTCGTCCTGGGCGCGCAGGTCGATGCGATGGACGAACCCGCGCTCGCGGCGTGCGTCGAGCAGCACCAACTGTTCGCGAAGCTGACGCCGCTGCACAAGGAGCGGATCGTGAGGGCACTGCGTGCCAACGGCCACGTCGTGGGCTACCTGGGCGACGGCATCAACGACGGACCTGCGCTGCGGGCGGCCGACATCGGCATCTCGGTCGACACCGCCGTGGACATCGCGAAGGAGGCGGCGGACATCATCCTCCTCGAGAAGAGCCTGATGGTCCTGGACGCGGGCGTGATCGAAGGGCGCACGACATTCTGCAACATGCTGAAGTACATCCGCATGACGGCGAGTTCCAACTTCGGCAACGTCTTCTCCGTCCTCGTCGCCAGCGCGTTCCTGCCGTTCCTGCCGATGCTGCCGCTCCAGCTCCTCACGCAGAATCTCCTCTACGACATCTCGCAGACCGGGATCCCGTTCGACAACGTGGATGCCGAACTGGTCGCAAAACCGTTGAAGTGGGACCCGCCCGGCATCGGCCGCTTCATGATCTTCTTCGGGCCGATCAGCTCGGTGTTCGACATCGTCACGTTCGCGGTGATGTGGTGGGTCTTCCATGCCGATACGCTGGC
>CAXTPX010000540.1:0-3111 GCA_964246005.1 uncultured Burkholderiaceae bacterium
GGGTGATCCGCCAGATCGTCGACCTCCTGATGCGACGGCGAGCGAACAACCCGGTCCTGCCCGGCGAGGCGGGCGTCGGCGAGACCGCGGTCGTCGAGGGTTTCGCACTGCGGCTCGTGCGCGGCGACGTGCCGCCGCAGCTGAAGGACGTGTCGGTGCATGCGCTCGACATCGGCCTGTTGCAGGCCGGCGCCAGCATGAAGGGCGAGTTCGAGAGCCGGCTGCGGGCGGTGATCGACGAGGTGCACGCGTCGCCGAAGCCGATCATCCTGTTCATCGACGAGGCGCACACGCTGATCGGCGCGGGCGGCGCGGCCGGGACCGGCGACGCGGCCAACCTGCTGAAGCCGGCGCTCGCGCGCGGCAAGCTGCGCACGATCGCGGCGACGACCTGGGCCGAGTACAAGAAGCACATCGAGAAGGACCCGGCGCTCACGCGCCGCTTCCAGGTCGTGCAGGTCGAGGAGCCGAGCGAGGCGAAGGCCATCCTCATGCTGCGCGGCGTCGCGGCGACGCTCGAGCAGTTCCATCGCGTCGCGCTGCTCGACGAGGCGATCGAGGCGGCGGTCACGCTGTCGCATCGCTACATCCCGGCGCGCCAGTTGCCCGACAAGGCCGTCAGCCTGCTCGACACCGCGTGCGCTCGGGTCGCGGTCAGCCAGCACGCGACACCGGCGGCGCTCGAGGACGCGGAGCGCCGGCTGCAGGCGCTCGAGGTCGAGCGCGGGATCGTCGAGCGCGAGGCGTCCATCGGGATCGAGACCGGAGAGCGGGAAGCGCGCGTGCAGAAGGCGATCGATGAAGAGACGACGCGACATGCCGATCTCCTGGCGAGGCACGCAGAGGAGAAGGAAGTCGTCGATCGCATCCTCGCGCTGAGGGCGGAACTGCGCGATGCTGCGTCGATCGGCTCGTCGGCGGTGAGCGACGCGCCGATCGCCGACGAAGGCGAGTCGCCAGTCGATCTTCCGAGCGATGCCATCGGCGAAGCGACCACTGAATCTGCTGCATCCCTTCGTACCGAACGCCTCGCCGAACTCGCGACCCTGCACGTCCGCCTCGCGACGCTTCAGGGCGATGCGCCGCTGATCCTGCCGACCGTCGACGCGCACGCGGTCGCGAGCGTGGTGCAGGACTGGACCGGGGTCCCGGTCGGGCGCATGGTCAAGAACGAGGTCGAGGCGGTGCTGAAGCTCGCCGATACGCTGAACCAGCGCGTGATCGGCCAGAAGCACGCGCTCGACATCATCGCGCGGCGCATCCAGACGTCGCGGGCGCGCCTCGACAATCCGGGTAAGCCGATCGGCGTGTTCATGCTGTGCGGCACGTCGGGGGTCGGCAAGACCGAGACCGCGCTCGCGCTCGCCGAGGCGCTCTACGGCGGCGAGCAGAACGTCATCACGATCAACATGAGCGAGTTCCAGGAAGCCCATACGGTGTCGACGCTGAAGGGCGCGCCACCGGGCTATGTCGGCTACGGCGAGGGTGGCGTCTTGACCGAGGCCGTGCGTCGTCGACCCTACAGCGTCGTGCTGTTGGACGAAGTCGAGAAGGCGCACCCCGACGTGCACGAGATCTTCTTCCAGGTGTTCGACAAGGGCTGGATGGAAGACGGGGAAGGCCGCGGCATCGACTTCAAGAACACGATCATCCTGTTGACCAGCAACGCCGGCAGCGACCTGATCATGAACATGTGCAGCGACCCCGAGCTGATGCCCGATGCCGATGGGTTGGCGAAGGCGTTGCGCGCGCCGTTGCTGAAGGTCTTCCCGGCGGCGCTGCTCGGTCGTCTCGTCGTCGTGCCGTACTTCCCCCTGTCGGGCGGGATGATGGACAGCATCGTGCGGCTGCAGCTCGGCCGCATCGGCCGGCGCATCGCGGACAACCACGGCATTCCGTTCGACTACGACGACGACGTCGTCGGGCTCGTGGTCTCGCGTTGCACCGAAGCGGAGTCGGGCGGCCGCGTGATCGACGCGATCCTGACGAACACGGTGTTGCCGCGCATCTCGCTCGAGTACCTCGAACGCTTGCAGTCGGGCGATGCGCTGAAGGCGGTTCGGCTGTCGGTCGAGGACGGCGAGTTCGCGTACGCGTTCGATTGAGCGGTGCGTGGATAACGGGTGCCGACTCCGCGTCGAGGGATGCGACTCCTTGTGGTCGGATCGACTGGAGGATTACCTCGTTCGGGCAAGCAGTCACAGCACCGTCGTCCTCCCCGACAAGCAGCGATGAAGACTTGCATCCCGCGGGACAAGTCGAGCTTCGTGCACCCCGACTGACCGGGCCGTCCCGGCCTTGATCGGTGGCTGCGGGAAAACGCCACGACCGCTTGGGACCGGTGGCACCGAGCCCGTGATCGACCGAGGCACGACGGCACGTACGCGCCATCACGCTCATCTCCACCACCAACTGAATACCCGTGTCATCGCCGAAATCGCTGTCTCGTCCAGCTCCGGATGTTGCTGTTTCATCACGCGCCCGGCCTCGGCCGAGCCGCTCGCCAGCGTGTGGGCCTGCCAGTCGACGCGGATCGCCTGCAATTCGTCGAGCAGTTGCCGCCTCTTCGCGCGGGTGGCTCGTGATACCCCAGCCGACGTAGACTCGGATCGCTTCGTCGAGATCGTTCATCGAGAGACCCGTGCGCGGCTCTAACGATCGCCGGGCAAGGACTGGACCCCGTCGGTCGAAGGTCACGCGCAAGCCTTGGAACTCGCAGGCGCGACGGACATTGTCCGCGATCCTCTCCTGGTCCGAATTCGACCAGGTCTCGGGCGATGACCGCCACGCCGAGATCGATTTGCGGTCGTCCGGAGTGCCGGTTGCCCATCGACCCATGCGTCCTCGATGGCGATCTCCAGCGCCTTACCCTCCTCGTGATATTCCGCAGAGAAACGACCCACGAATTGGAACGAGAAACCCTCATCGACACGCACGGTGTCGCCACTCATGGCGTCATTTCCCGCCAAAGGGCTGCTTCACCGCTCCGGATTGCGCCCCAACGCGTACTTCAGGGGGGCCGATGTCATCAAGCTGGGTCGACCTGTTGCGCGTGCAGGATGACCTGATAGGCCTCCGCTTCACTCAGCTGTCCACGTCGCGCGTCAGCCC
>CAXTPX010000541.1:0-3110 GCA_964246005.1 uncultured Burkholderiaceae bacterium
ACCCCCGACGAGGCCTGCGCCCATCCGAACTGGTCGATGGGCCGCAAGATCTCGGTCGACTCGGCGACGATGATGAACAAGGGTCTCGAGGTGATCGAGGCACGCTGGCTGTTCGGCCTCGATCCCGACCGCATCGAGGTCGTGATCCATCCGCAGAGCGTGATCCACTCGATGGTCGAGTACGTCGACGGCTCGGTGCTCGCGCAGATGGGCAATCCCGACATGCGGACGCCGATCGCCCACGCCCTCGCCTACCCCGACCGCATCGAGTCGGGCGTCCGTTCGCTCGACCTGGCGACCATCGGTCGGCTCGACTTCGAGAAGCCGGACCTCACTCGCTTCCCGTGCCTCGATCTCGCATACCATGCATTGAGGGCCGGGGGCGGGGCGCCGGCCGTGCTGAACGCTGCCAACGAGGTCGCGGTCGGCGCGTTCCTCGAGGGCCGCATCCGCTTCACCGCGATCGCGACGGTCGTCGAAGAGGTCCTGCAGCGGATCGTGACCGAGCTGCCGCGCGATCTCGAAGCCGTCATCGCGCTGGACGCGAGGACGCGTGCGGTCGCCGACGAAACGCTGGGATCGTTCGACCGTCCGTCGGCCACCGGCAGGCCCGACCTCCGACCCGACGCGCGACTGCGCGCAGTCCGTTAGCGGAAGCCAGCCCCACCCGACTCGCATCGCGCGACAATCGCAAGAACTGATGAGGACGACTCGATGAACATCGCCTGGACCATCGCTGCCTTCCTGCTCGCGCTCGGACCGCTGATCGTCTTCCACGAGTTGGGCCATTACGCGGTCGCACGGGCCTGCGGCGTGAAGGTGCTGCGCTTCTCGGTCGGCTTCGGCCGGCCGCTCGTCAAGTGGGTCAGGGGTCGCGACGGGACCGAGTGGGTGCTGTCGATGATCCCGTTCGGCGGCTACGTCGCGATGCTGGACGAGCGCGAGACGCACGGCGTGCCGATTCCGGAAGCCGAACTGCCGCGGGCGTTCAATCGACAGCACGTCACCAAGCGCATCGCGATCGTGTCGGCCGGTCCGCTCGCCAACCTGCTGCTGGCGGTGCTGCTCTATGCGGGCATCAACATGGTCGGTGTGGACGAACCGCGTGCGTTGTTCGCGCCCCCGGAAGCGGGCAGCAGCGTCGCCGAGACCGGCATCGCCGCGCCGTTCGAGGTCGTCGAGATCGACGGCGACCCGCTGCGTTCGCTCGTCGACCTGCGCTGGCGCCTGCTGAAGGTCGGCGTCGATCACGGCACCGCCGAACTCGAACTGCGCGGCTTCGATACTGCGACCAGCGCACCCGTGGCGAACCAGACGCGCAAGGTGACGGTCGATCTGGGTCGCTTCGAGACGAAGGACTTCGAAGGCGACTTCATGTCGAAGATCGGCCTCACGCCACTGCGTCCGCGACCGACCATCCGCGACATCGCCGACCCGGTCGGTCCGGCCGCGACGGCCGGGTTGAAGCGGGGCGACCGGATCGTGTCGGTCGACGGCCGCGCGATCGACGACGTCGACTCGCTGCAGCACCTGATCGCCGCGGCGCCGGGTCGGGCGTTGTCGCTGGTGGTCGAGCGCGACGGCGCGATGCTGAGCACGTCGGTGACGCCGGTCGCCAGCGCGGGAGCGGGAGAGCAGGGCGCTCCGGCGATCGGCCGCATCGGCGTGCTCCTGCGCGCGCAGATGCAGACGGTGATGGTGCGCTACGGTCCGATCGACGCGCTCGTGCACGGCGTGTCGCAGACCTGGGATCTGTGCGCATTCTCGCTGCGGATGATCGGCAAGATGCTGTCGGGCGAAGTGTCGCTGAAGAACATCAGCGGACCGGTCACGATCGCCGATTACGCGGGGCAATCCGCACGGCTCGGACCGCTCGCATTCATCAGCTTCATCGCGTTCATCAGCATCAGTCTGGGCGTGATGAATCTGTTACCGATCCCGATGCTCGATGGAGGGCACTTGCTGTATTATTCGGCCGAAATTGTGAGGGGGCGCCCGCCATCCGAACGGTTTCTGGAGTGGAGTCAGCGGGCGGGAATGTTCCTCCTCGCAGGGTTGATGGTCGTAGCGCTGTTCAACGACTTCGTGCGTCTGTTGTCCTGATCCGATCAGCAACCAGAGCGCCGGACACAGCCTGCACGCACCCTCGCAGCCCGCTTTCAGTCCCTCGCCGGTGGCAACCGCTTCCCCGGACCAACGCATCTCTTGATGACGAAAACACGTTTGTCGCGTCTGGCGTCGCCGTTCGGTCCGTACCGTTCGATCGCATCTTCGTTGTCCGCGCCGACGGTGGGTCCGAGCAGTGCGGGCGGACTGCGACATGCGCTGTTCCGGCCGATGATGGTTGCGATCGCCAGCGGCTTCGTGGCGAGCACCGCCGCGGCGTTCGAGCCGTTCGTCGTTCGCGACATCCGGGTCGAAGGCGTCCAGCGCACCGACCCGGGCACGGTGTTCAGCTACCTGCCGGTCAAGGTCGGCGAGACGTTCAACGACGAGAAGGCGACCGCTGCGCTGAAGGCGCTCTACGCGACCGGCTTCTTCAAGGATGTCCGCATCGACGTCGACAAGGACGTCCTTGTCGTGGTGGTCGAGGAGCGGCCGGCGATCGCGGTGATCGATTTCACGGGCCTGAAGGAATTCGACAACGCGAATCTCAAGAAGGCGCTGAAGGACATCGGGCTGTACGAGACGGCCATCTTCGATCGCTCGATCCTCGAGCGCGCCGAGCAGGAACTGAAGCGTCAGTACCTGACGCGGGGCAAGTACGGTGCGCAGGTCACGACGACCGTGACGCCGCTCGAACGCAACCGCGTGACGATCACGTTCAACGTCGACGAAGGCGACGCGGCGACGATCAAGCAGATCCACATCGTCGGCAACAAGGACTTCAGCGAGAAGGAACTGCTGGGGGAGATCGCGCTGACGACGCCGGGCTGGTTCACGTGGTACACGAAGACCGACCAGTACTCGAAGGCCAAGCTCGCCACCGACGTCGAGGCGTTGCGCTCGTTCTATCTCGATCGCGGCTACCTCGAGTTCAACGTCGAGTCGACGCAGGCGTCGATCACGCCGGACAAGAAGGACATCTACGTCACGCTCAACATCAGCGA
>CAXTPX010000542.1:0-3109 GCA_964246005.1 uncultured Burkholderiaceae bacterium
CGCGGTCTCGAACGCACGGCCGAAGATCGCCGACTACCCGTTCACGACGCTGCATCCGAACCTCGGGGTCGTTCGGGTCGGGCCCGAGCGCAGCTTCGTGATCGCCGACGTGCCGGGGCTGATCGAAGGCGCGGCCGATGGCGCCGGTCTCGGTCATCAGTTCCTTCGTCACCTGCAACGCACCGGACTGTTGCTGCACATCGTCGACCTCGCGCCGTTCGACGAGGGCGTGGACCCGGTCGCCGAAGCGCGTGCGATCGTCAAGGAGCTCGAGAAATACGACCCGGCGCTGGCCGCGAAGCCGCGCTGGCTCGTGCTGAACAAGCTCGACATGATCGATCCGGCCGAGAGCCGGAAACGTGTCGCCGCGTTCGTCAAGCGCTTCAAGTGGAAGGGGCCGGTGTACGCGATCTCCGCGTTGACGCGGAGCGGCTGCGAGGAATTGATCTTCGCGATCGAGCGGCATCTGTCCGAGCAGCGTCGACGGGAACATCCCGAGGACTTCGCAGGCGTTGGCGCGGACGCTGCGCCGGGCGCCGTCGATCCCGGCGACCCGCGCTTCGCTCACGCCGCAGTCTGAGCGGCGGCTCCGGACTCCAGGCGTTCGCGTGACCCATCGTCTCGAGACGTCGAAGCGCATCGTCGTCAAGGTCGGCAGCACGCTCGTCACCGACCAGGGCCGTGGACTCGACCGGGCCGCCATCGCCGGCTGGGCCGCGCAGCTCGCCGCGTTGCGCGCGATGAAGAAGGAAGTCGTTCTGGTCTCGTCGGGCGCGATCGCCGAGGGCATCAAGCGCCTCGGCTGGCTGCGGCGACCGACCGTCATGCACGAGCTTCAGGCGGCCGCCGCCGTCGGGCAGATGGGACTCGTGCAAGCCTACGAGAGCGGCTTCGCCGGGCACGGCATCGGCACGGCGCAGGTCCTGCTGACGCATGCCGATCTCGCCGACCGCAGCCGCTATCTAAACGCGCGTTCGACGCTGTTGACGCTGCTCGGTCTCGGCATCGTGCCGATCATCAACGAGAACGACACCGTCATCACCGATGAAATCAAGTTCGGCGACAACGACACGTTGGGCGCGCTGGTCGCGAACCTGATCGACGCGGATGCGCTGGTGATCCTCACCGACCAGGCAGGCCTCTACAGCAGCGACCCGCGCAAGGACCCCGCCGCGCACCTCATCACCGAAGGCCGCGCCGGCGACCCGACGCTCGAAGCGATGGCCGGTGGCGCGGGCAGTCCGATCGGTCGCGGCGGCATGTTGACCAAGATCCTCGCAGCGCGTCGTGCGGCGAGTAGCGGCGCGCACACGCTGATCGCGTCGGGACGCGAGCCGGACGTGCTGGTGCGGCTCGCGCACGGCGAGGCGATCGGCACGCAGCTCGTCGCGCCGATGGCGCGCCTGTCCGCGCGGAAGCAATGGATGGCCGACCACCTGCAGATCGCGGGTCGCCTGCTGCTCGATGCGGGCGCGGCCGATGCGGTCGGGTCGGGTGGCCGCAGCCTGCTGCCGATCGGCGTCACTTCGGTCGACGGCGGCTTCTCGCGCGGGGACGTGGTCGCGTGCATCGCGCCCGACGGTCGCGAGATCGCGCGGGGCATCGTCAACTATTCGAGCAGCGACGCGCGTCGCATCGCCGGGCACGCATCGGCGCAGATCGAGACCTTGCTCGGCTTCGTCGACGAGCCCGAGATGATCCACCGCACGAACCTGCTGGCGCTGTGACAACGCCGGGCCGCCGGACTCAGGTCGTATTCGTCGGTTCCGTTCGCAGGCGCATCCGCCCGATCACCTCGGCCACGTCGCGGGCCGGGTACGCGTCCGGGCAGAAGTACTCCTTCATCAGCGCGGCGTGCTGGCGATTGGCATCGACCTCCTCGACCGGCGCCCAGGTCGCATTGCGCGCGCGGACCCAGGTGCCGTCCGACCGTCCGATCGCATAGGTCTTCCGTTCGCGCGTCTGGCAGCGGATCCCTTCGTAGCTGACGTTCCGAACGCCCTGCGGACTGGTGGCCACCAGCACGTAGCGGAACACGCCGTCGCTGCCGATCGCGAGCGACGTCGCGTCGATCGCGAAGCGATACTGCGTCCCGCCACTGACTGCGAAGCCGACGAGGTCCGGGCTCTTCGGCGCCGCCGGCAGTTGCGTCTGGATCTCCTGCCACGGCACCGTGTCGTCGTCGAACGCCTGCTCGAACGCATTGGGCGGCTTGATGTCGGCACACGCCGTGATCCCCACGACGACCAGGCACGTCGTCGCGATACGCGACACGGACCCGCGCCGACGATCGTTCAATGCGAGCCCGACTTGTGATCCGGCTGCAGCGACGCAGCCGCGTCGGTGAACCCTTCCCCGAACGCTTCGTCGAACCCGTGGTTGCGGAGCGGCGCACGGGTGTGCTGCCGCAGATAGCGCGTGTGTTCGGGCTTCCGCGTCAGATAGCGCGACAACTCGGTCAGCGCACGCGTGTAGACGTCGCGCTTGAACTCGATGACCGCCTCGAGCGGCACCCAGTATTCGTGCCAGCGCCACGCGTCGAACTCGGGATGCGTCGACGCCCGTAGCGAGATGTCGGTGTCGCGACCGACCAGCTTCAGCAAAAACCAGATCTGCTTCTGGCCACGATAGCTGCCGCGCCACTCGCGCTTGACCCAGTTCTCCGGCACCTCGTAGCGCAGCCAGTCGCGCGTGCGACCGACGAGCTTGACGTGCTCGCGCTTGAGCCCGATCTCTTCTTCCAGTTCGCGGTACATCGCCTGCTCCGGCGTCTCGCCGTGCTTGATGCCGCCCTGCGGGAACTGCCATGAATGTTCCCGGATCCGCTTGCCCCAGAACACCTCACCCCTGGCGTTGGCCAGGATGATTCCGACGTTGGGGCGATAGCCTTCTCTATCCAACATGTCGGACCACCTGCTTCCGTTAAGATTGAAAAGATTATAAACACGTCAGCGGCCCTGCATGTGATTCGGCGCCGACCCCTCGATCGCATGCACGCATCGCGTTTCTTCATCTCGACCCTCAAAGAAGCACCGTCCGACGCGGAGATCGTCAGCCACCGCCTGATGCTGCGCGCCGGCCTGATCAAGCGGCTCGCGGGCGGCATCTA
>CAXTPX010000543.1:0-3096 GCA_964246005.1 uncultured Burkholderiaceae bacterium
ATGATTCAAACCCAGTTTCCTGAGCATCCGCTGCTGCATCGGCTGATCGACGAGCGCATCGATGGCTTCTTTCATCGCATGTGGCTGCATCTGGGCACGACGCTCTTCCTGTTGTCGATGATCCTCGTCGCCGTCTTCACCGTCGCGCGACACATCGCGATACCGCTGCGCCGCCTGTCGCAAGTCGCCGAGGCGGTCGGCCGCACCGGCGACCAGGGCACTCGCGTCGCGTGGTGCAGCACCGACGAGATCGGCCGGCTCGTCGTCGGCTTCAACGGCATGCTCGATCAACTGAGCACGATGCGCAGCGCCGAGCAGGAGCTCGTCGCGAGCGCGCGGGCCGCGGTCGCGCAACGCGAGCTGGTCGAAGCCGTCCCGATCCCGATGGTCGTGACGGCGGTCCCGCTGCACGAGGTGCTGCATGCGAACGGACCCGCGGAGGCCTGGTTGAACGGAAAGACGCAGGACCCGTGGGCCGAAGGGCTGGAGCCGCGTGCGCGGTCGCTGTTCTTCCAGCACCTCGCCGACCAGGACGTCGTCGGCGAATACGAAGTGCGCTGGCACGGTGGCACGACGCCGACGTGGGCGGTGCTGTCGGCACGTCGGCTGGTGTATCAGGGGCAGGACGCGATCGTCACCGCGTTCACGCCGATCAACCACATGAAGCTGTTCGAACAGCGGCTCGTGCTGTGGGCCAAGGTCTTCGAGGCATCCTCCGAAAGCATCATGATCGTCGACGCCGACCACCGCATCCTGAGCGTCAATCGCGCCTGGGGTCGCGGGACCGGCCACGACATGCGCGACGTGATCGGTGCATCGCCGGACTTCCTGCTCGACGCCACGGGGCTGCGCTCGTTCGGATCGTACTGGTCGCTCGCGGCAGCGCGCAATGCCTGGCAGGGCGAGGTGTCGATCCGCCGCCGCGACGGCAGCGCCTTCCCCGCCTGGATGGTGATCAATCCCGTGCGCGACGGCGCGGGCCACGTGACCCACTACATCTGCGCATCCCTCGACATCAGCGAACGCAAGGCCGCCGAAGAGCGCATCCGCTACCTCGCGCATCACGACTCGTTGACCGCGCTGCCGAACCGCCTCCTGTGCATCGAACGCCTGCGGGTCTCGATCGGCGAGGCGGAGCGGAGCGGTCAGAAGATCGCGATCCTGTTCGTCGACCTCGACCACTTCAAGACCATCAACGATTCGCTCGGACATCACGTCGGCGACGGACTGTTGCGCTCGGTGGCGCAGCGTCTGCTCGACGAGGTCCGCGGCCGCGACACGGTCGCGCGGCTCGGTGGCGACGAATTCATCGTGGTGCTCAACGACGTCGTCGGTGCCGACGCGGTCCAGGAGGCGGTCGAGCACCGGCTCATCCCTGCGGTACGCAGGCCGCACGCGGTCGGCGACGCCAGCCTGCAGGTGTCGTGCAGCGTCGGCATCGCGATCTATCCCGACGATGCCGAAACGATCGACGAACTGCTGCGGCTGGCCGACGTGGCGATGTACGAGGCGAAGACGACCGGGCGGGACGCGGCGCACCGCTTCACCAGCGATCTCGATGCGAGGGCTCATCGCAAGCTGCGACTGCATTCGCTGCTGCGGCTCGCGCTCGAACGCGCCGAATTCACGCTCGAGTACCAGCCGAAGGTCTGCGCCGCCGACCGCACGCTCGTCGGCGTCGAAGCGTTGCTGCGCTGGCACTCGCCCGAACTCGGTCCGGTGACGCCGGCCGAGTTCATCCCGATCGCCGAGGAGTCGCGACTGATCACGTCGATCGGCGCCTGGGTCGTCGACCAGGCGCTGATGCAGCATGCATCGTGGAGAGCGGCCGGTCACGGCGAGGTCCCCGTGTCGATCAACGTGTCGGCGCTGCAGCTGCGCAACGGCGACTTCGTGAATACGGTCGACGATGCCTTGCGGCGCCACGGCGTCGCGTCGTCGTCGGTCGAACTCGAACTCACGGAGTCGACGCTGATCGACGGGCTCGACAGCACGCTCGACCATCTGCGGGCGCTGAAGGCACTCGGCCTCTCGGTGTCGGTCGACGACTTCGGGACCGGCTATTCGAGCCTGACCTATCTCAACCGCTTTCCGATCGACCGCGTGAAGATCGATCGAAGCTTCATCCGCGATCTGCTCGTCAACCCGGCCGACCTCGCGATCACGAAGGCGATCATCGGCCTCGGCCACGCGCTCGGGCTGACCGTCATCGCCGAAGGGGTCGAGACGCAGGGCGTGTGCGATGCGCTGCTGGCGGCGAGCTGCGACGAGCTGCAGGGCAACCACTTCTCGGCGCCGTTGACGGTCGAGGCGTTCGAAGGGTGGCTCGCGCAGGCGCGGATCGGCGCCGCCGGGAGCCGGCGCCTGCGGCTGGTCTGACGGTCGAGCGCGAGGGCGGCGATATCATGACCAGATCCATCGTTCGACCCCTCTCCCCTCATGACCACGATCGTCACCGGCGCGGCCGGCTTCATCGGCAGCAATCTCGTCAAGGCACTCAACGCGCGCGGCGTGACCGACATCGTCGCGGTCGACGAGATGACGCAGGCCGACAAGTTCCACAATCTGGTCGACTGTGAGATCGCCGACTACCTCGACCGCGGCGAGTTCATCGATCGCTTCGTTGCCGGCGGCTTCGGCAAGGTCGACGCCGTGCTGCACCAGGGTGCCTGCTCGGACACGATGGAGACCGACGGCCGCTACATGATGGACAACAACTACCGCTATTCGCTGCGCATGCTCGATGCGTGCAGCGACCAGCGCGTGCCGTTCCTGTATGCGTCGTCGGCGGCGACCTACGGCGCCGGCCCGCGGTTCGTCGAGGGCAGCGCCGAGCAGCTCGAGACCTTGAAAAGGCGCCTTCGCGAGGCATCTCCGCAGATCGGGCTCACGTTAGACTTCGGCGCTGCGCAGAAATCGAGCACGCAGCACGGGGTGCACGCCGTATGCCGCTACGAATTCGGGGACGATGGCGGGCAGCACCAGCCGCGCCGCGCTGATCGGCACGTTGAGGCGGAGCTTGCCGGCGGGCCGGTCGCGAAAGCCGTTCACCACGTCCAGCGCCGCCGCGACCTCGCCCAGCGCGGGAGCGAGCCG
>CAXTPX010000544.1:0-3090 GCA_964246005.1 uncultured Burkholderiaceae bacterium
CCGTCGACGACGCGCCGCGTTCGGACAGCGCGAACACCGACGATCCGTTCGCATCGGGTGATACGAACGCGTCGGCGTGGATCGACACGAACAGGTCGGCCTGGACGCGTCGCGCCTTCTGCACGCGCACGTTGAGCGGTACGAAGAAGTCGGCGTCGCGCGTCATCAGGACGCGCATGTTCGGCTCGGCGTCGAGCTTGCGCCGCAGGCGGTGCGCGATCTCGAGCACGACGTCCTTCTCGTGGCTGCCCCCGGCTCCGACCGCGCCCGGATCCTCGCCGCCGTGCCCCGGGTCGAGCGCGATCGTGATGATGCGGGCGACCGCCGGCGGCTTCTTCGCGAACGCGTCGCCGCGGTCGGGGCGTCCGCCTTTGGCCAGCGTGACGTCGCTGTCGGTCACCGTCGGGTCACGCACGTCGTCCTGCGTCGGCGCCGGCTTCAGCAGCGACTTCGACGCCGGGTCGGTGCGCGTGTCGGGGATGAACTGCGGCGGCCCGTCGCGCTTCAACAGGATCTCGCCGTCCGGCTTGTCGAGGAACGCGAGGAGCGGATCCTCCGCACGGTCGGGATAGAGATCGAACACCAGCCGGTAGCGGTACTCGCCGACCGGCGCGAGGTTGAAGACCTGCGGGTTCACGTGGCCCTTCAGGTCGAGCACGATGCGCACGACGTTCGGACGGTTCTGCCCGACGCGGACCTGACGGATGTACGGATCGTTCGGCTGCACCTTCGCGACCAGGTCGCGCAGTGCGGCGTCGACCTGCAGGCCTTCGACGTCGACGACGAGGCGGTCGGGGCTGTCGACCGTGAAGTGCGTGGCCTTCAGCGCGAGATCGCTTTCGATCGTGACCCGGCTGTAGTCCTCCGCGGGCCAAACGCGTACCCCGACGATGCCGGCGGCCCGCGTGCCGGTCGAAACGACCGCGAGGGTGATCAGCGCCGGAAGGCGCGTCGCGCCGACTGCCTGCAGGACACCGCCGCTGACGCCGCCCTTCAGGAAGCGCCGGCGGGACTGGCCTCGCGGGGCGCGCGAGTCAGCCACGCGGCACCCAGCGAAGTCGGCGTGTCGAGGCGTGCAACCCGCCCGTCGCCGTCGGCCACGAGCGTGACGTGCAGGTCCGCCGGCGGCAGCAGGCTGTCACCGTCGAGGATCGCGCGTTCGGGCCATTCGACCAGCCGCAGTGCCGCATCGGAGAAGTAGTCTCGAAAGCCCGCGTCCAGCCAATCGCGCGGATCTTCGAACCTATAAAAATCAAAGTGATAACAGTATAAGTTCACGCGCTGTCGAGATTCAAACCTTTTTTGCAGGTCGACGAGGTAGGGTTCGACGAGGGTGTACGTCGGGCTCTTGATGCGGCCTTCGACGCCCAGACGCTTCAGCAATGCCCGCACGACGGTCGTCTTGCCGGCACCGAGGTCTCCGCTCAGGTGGATCGTGAAGCCACCCTGCGCCTCGTCCGGGGTGGCGCCGAAGCCGGCGGCGATCACGTCGCCGAGGCGCTCGCCGAGCGCGGTACTGGCGCGCTCGTCGGACAGCGACAGGACGGAAGCGGGAGCGGAGGGGGTCATACAATCGGCGGGCGATGACGATCAACGAAGTCCGACGAACCGGCCCGCCGAACACGCCCGTCTCGATGGACGTCGATCGATGGGCCGACCTCGCGCGCTCGATCAAGCGCTGGGGTCGAGAACTGGGCTTCTCCGCCGTCGCGATCTGCGATGCGATGCCGGCCGGCGTCGAAGGCGAGGCCGTCGAGCAGCGTCTGCAGGACTGGCTGGCGAACGGCTATCACGGGACGATGGAGTATATGGCGCGCCATGGCATGCGACGGGCGCGCCCGACCGAACTCGTGCCGGGAACGCTGTCGGTGATCGCCGTCCGCATCGACTACCTGCCGCTCGCGCCCGACGAGGAGGACTTCACGTCCGCCGAGGCGGGGGAGCGCGCCGAACAACCGTGGATCGACGCGTCGTGGCGCGCGCTCGACGATCCGCTGCACGCGAACGTCTCGCGCTACGCGCACGGCCGTGACTATCACAAGGTGTTGCGCGGGCGCCTGCAGCGGCTGGCCGATCGCATCGCCGACGCCGTCGGGCCGCTCGGGCATCGCGTCTTCACCGATTCGGCGCCCGTGATGGAGGTCGAACTGGCGCGACGGGCGGGCCTCGGCTGGCGCGGCAAGCACACGCTGCTGCTGTCGCGCGAAGGCGGGTCGATGTTTTTCCTGGGCGAGCTGTTCGTCGACGTGCCGTTGCCGCCGGACCCGCCGATCGAGGACCACTGCGGCACGTGTTCGCGGTGCATCGACGTGTGTCCGACGCGTGCGATCGTAGCGCCGCACGTGCTCGACGCGCGACGTTGCATCTCGTACCTGACGATCGAGCACGGCGGCGCGATCCCGGTCGAGTTCCGCCGCGCGATCGGCAATCGCATCTACGGTTGCGACGACTGCCAGCTCGTCTGCCCCTGGAACCGCTTCGCGCAACGATCGCCGTTGCCCGACTTCGACGTGCGAACGCTCGCGCATCGCACGTTGCTCGAGGTGTTCGCTTGGACGGAGGCCGAGTTCCTCGTGCACACCGAAGGCAGTGCGATCCGGCGCATCGGCCACGAGCGCTGGCTGCGCAACGTCGCGGTCGCCCTCGGGAATGCGCTGGCCGACGACACGCTCGAACGGTCGGACCGGGAGGCGATCGTGTCCGCGCTGGATGCACGGATGGTTGATTCGTCATCCATCGTGCGCGAGCACGTCGCGTGGGCCCTCACCGCGCGATATTGATCCAGATCGGCAGCGTGACGACCGACAGCACGGTGCTGGCGGAGATCAGGAACGCGACGATCGCGCCGTTGCCGCCCATGCGGACCGCGAGGATGTACGCCGACGACGCGGCCGGCAGTGCCGCGAACAGCACCGCGATCTCGCGCTGCAGCGGCGGCAAGGCGAACCGCGTCACCACGAGCCACGCGACCAGCGGCGCCGCGATCAGCTTGACCGCCAGGAACCACGCGAGCGTCGGCCGTTCGATCACGGTGCCGCCGAGACGCAGCCCTGCGCCGACCGCGATCAGTCCGAGCGCGATCGACGCGGC
>CAXTPX010000545.1:0-3090 GCA_964246005.1 uncultured Burkholderiaceae bacterium
CCCGCGCTGCCGCGTCGCTATCCGCGGTGGGAGCGCGCCGGGGCGCACGTCGCGCACGCGCTGCTGTACCTGTCGATCTTCGCGTTGCCGTTGTCGGGCTGGCTGCACGACTCGGCATGGAAGGACGCCGCGAGCCACCCGATGACGTTGTACGGGGTCGTCCCGTGGCCGCGGGTCGGTTGGGTGACGGAGCTCGAGCCGGCCCTGAAGGAACGCTTGCACGATCGCTTCGGAGCACTGCACACCTGGTGCGGCTACGGGCTCTATGGCCTGTTCGCCGCGCATGTCCTCGGCGCGTTGAAGCATCAGTGGCTCGATCGCGAGCCGGAACTGCAACGGATGTGGCCGTAGACAATTGCTTTGGACTATCGATTTTATTTTCAAATAACTCTTGCTCTATCGACCGAGCCGCAGCAGAATGCACCCCTGATTTACAGACGAAGGAGCTACACCCATGAATGAACTGAAGAATATCGAAGGCAATACCGTCCCGGACGTGAAATTGATGATTCGAAAGGACGGCGACTGGGCGACGGTCAGCACGGACGACCTCTTCGGTGGCAAGAACGTCATCGTGTTTTCGCTGCCCGGCGCCTTCACGCCGACTTGTTCGTCCACCCACCTCCCGCGCTACAACGAGCTCGCGCCCGTGTTCAAGCAGCACGGCATCGACTCGATCATCTGCGTCTCGGTCAACGACCCGTTCGTGATGGAAGAGTGGGCGCGCGACCAGGAGTCGGACAACGTGACCTTGCTGCCGGACGGCGCAGGTGCGTTCACCGAAGGCATGGGCATGATGGTCGACAAGAGCGCGATCAACTTCGGCAAGCGTTCGTGGCGCTATTCGATGCTGGTTCGCGACAAGAAGATCGAGAAGATGTTCATCGAGCCGGACAAGGAAGGTGATCCGTTCGAAGTGTCGGACGCCGACACGATGCTGACCTACCTCGATCCGAACGCCAAGGGTCCCGACCAGGTGGCGATCCTGACGCGGATCGGCTGCCCGCATTGCGCGCGCGCCAAGAAGCGTCTGACCGAAGCAGGTTACGAGTATGTCGAAGTGCCGCTCGGCCACACCATCCGGACGAAGGCCGTGGGCGCCATCAGCGGTGGCAAGACCGTGCCGCAGATCTTCATCAACGGCGAGTTGATCGGTTCCGCCGACGACCTCGACGAGTATCTGAAGAAGGCTGCCTGAACGCAGAGTCTTGTCGTAGCACCGGCGGCGTTCGACCGCCGCCGGTCTCCGGGTCGTTCGGCCCTGTCATCGAGAGTCACCATGAATCGAATCGAGACCGACGTCGCTGTCATCGGCGCAGGCACTGCGGGGTTGGCCGCGTATCGCGCGGCGAAGAACGCCGGCAAACGCGCCGTCCTCATCGAAAGCACGGTCTACGGCACCACCTGCGCCCGGGTCGGCTGCATGCCGAGCAAGCTGATGATCGCTCCGGCGGAGATCGCGCACCAGTTCGAGAAGCTCTCGGCATTCGGCATGTCGGTCGACGCGCCGTTGCAGGTCGATGGCAAGGCGGTGATGCGGCGCGTGCGCAGCGAGCGTGATCGCTTCGTGGGTTTCGTCACGCGAGGCGTCGACGAACTGCCCGACGCCGACAAGATCTTCGGCCGTGCGACGTTCGTCGACGATCGGACGCTGGCGATCGACAACGGCACGACCGTGGTCGCGAAGGCGATCGTGATCGCGACCGGTTCGACGCCGAGCTATCCGCCGATCTGGAAGTCGCTCGGCGACCGGCTGATCACGAACGACCAGATCTTCGAATTCGAGGATCTGCCGAAGAGCGTCGCCGTGTTCGGCCCGGGCGTCATCGGTCTCGAACTCGGCCAGGCGCTGCATCGCCTCGGCGTGCGCGTCAAGGTCTTCGGTCGTGGTGGAGGCGTCGGACCACTCGGCGACCCCGCGATCGTCGCGGAAGCGCACAAGGTTTTCGGCGCCGAGTTCTACCTCGATACCGACGCGCATGCCGATGTGCGTCGCGACGGTGACGAGGTCGTGGTCGAATATCGCGGACTCGACGGAACGGAGCGGGTGGAGCGCTTCGACTATCTGCTGGCCGCGACCGGACGCGCGCCGAATGTCCGCCATATGGGGATCGAGAACACGACGCTCGAGCTGAACGCGCACGCGGTGCCGCTGTACCACCGCGAGACGTTGCAATGCGGTGCGTCGTCGATCTTCCTCGCAGGGGACGTCAACAACGACGTGCCGGTGCTGCACGAAGCGGCGGACGAAGGGCGGATCGCCGGTGAGAACGCAGCGTCGTTCCCGACGGTGAAGAAGGGGTTGCGACGCGCAGGCCTCGGCGTGATGTTCACCGATCCGCAGATCGCCATCATCGGGGGCGGCTACCGGGCGGTCCAGCATCGGCCGCACGTGGTCGGCGAGGTCTCGTTCGTCGACCAGGGTCGCTCCCGCGTGATGATGCGCAACCAGGGGCTGTTGCACCTATACGCCGAGATCGGGACCGGGCGTTTCCTCGCGGCGGAGATGCTCGGCCCGGACGCCGAGCACATCGGTCATCTGCTCGCATGGGCGTTGCAGATGGAATGCACGATCGCCACGATGCTCGAGATGCCGTTCTATCACCCGGTCGTCGAAGAAGGTTTGCGAACCGCATTGCGCGACACGCAGGCGAAGCTGGCTGCCGCGGAGCCGGTACGCAAGGCCGCTTGAGGCCAAGCCGGTTCCCCGAAACGCCCGCGACCAGCGGGCGTTTTCTTTTGACGCCGTACAGAACCGCGGGGACGCGTGCGCCCGTCGACTCGCAGACGGCAAGGAATTGCACATCTCTATCGCGCCGCAGCAACCTTTCCCGCATCGTGGAAATTGTGGTTCACGATACAGAATCCCATCTTTAACCCGTTGTATTACAAAGACTGGGAGAGTAGTCTTATATAAGACATACCTCTTGCCGATGAACGGTCGTTCGTTTACCATGCATCGCATCGCAGGGGAGTCGTGCCACCGCCGAGTGTGTCGCTCAGCCTTGCGTTCACCAGACAAGGAGTCGTCATGAGCTCGCGCGAACTCGAAGTTCAAAAGCTGCAGAAGGACTGGGACACCAACCCCCG
>CAXTPX010000546.1:0-3079 GCA_964246005.1 uncultured Burkholderiaceae bacterium
GAGCGCGACGCGACCGCGGTCGAAGGCCGTCTGCGACCCGACCAGCCGCAGCGCGTGATCTCGGCGGCCGCCCAGGTGCTGTCGAACCTGTCGCAGTTCGCAGGCGTCGTGATGACACCGCGGCGCGACTCGTCGTTTCGTCACATCGAGTTCCTGAGCCTGTCGGAAGCACGCGTGCTGCTGATCATCGTGACGCCCGACGGCGACGTCCAGAACCGCATCCTGTTCGCCGAGCGTCCGTATTCGCAGTCGCAGTTGATCGAGGCGGCCAACTTCCTCAACCAGCACTTCGCCGGTCAGTCGTTCGACACGATCAAGATGCGGTTGCGCGACGAGCTCGATGCGTTGCGCCAGGAGACGGCCAAGCTGATGGAAGCCGCGGTCGACGCCGGCTCGGAGGCGATGGCCGACGACAGCGGGATGGTCTTCTCGGGCGAACGCAACCTGCTCGAGAACACGGACTTGACGGCCAACATGCAGAAGCTGCGGCAACTGTTCCAGCTGTTCGAGCAGAAGACCGGCTTCATGCAGCTGCTCGACGTGTCGAGCCGCGCGCAGGGCGTGCAGATCTTCATCGGTGGCGAATCGCAGCTCGTGCCGATGGACGACATGACGATCGTGACATCGCCGTACTCGGTCAACGGTCGCATCGTCGGCACGCTCGGCGTGATCGGGCCGACCCGGATGGCCTACGAGCGCGTGGTACCGATCGTCGATATCACGGCGAAGCTGCTGTCGAATGCGTTGAGTCAGCAGTGAGCGTCGCGTACGGGGGGCTCGACATGGCCTTGCGGCTGGCCAGTTGTGCCGGGGTCAGCGACGACACGTAACGTCGAGCGGCTTCGCGTTCATCGATGCCCGCCCGCTGCAGCACGTCTTCCAGTGCCTTTCGTTCGCCGACGGACAGCATCGTCTCGCCGACGCTTGTCGCATCGCCGGCGGTCTTGACCGGGAGGAGCATGAACGCGGCCCACTGCATCGCGTCTGCCCGTTGACGGATGGCCCGCGTCGTCGTCTCGGGCAGCGCGGTTCGCTCCGCCATCGATGCAGCCATCCGGATCGCCAGCAACGATTCCGCGTCGCGTGCGATCGTTTCGACGATGCGCTCACACGGCTTCTGTAACGCGGCGTCCTTGCAGGACGCATTGATCACGCTCAGCGCCTGGAACGTCACTGCGCTGACAGCCTTCGAGTTCGTGTCGAGCACCGCGTCCAGGCGCTGTGCGGCCGATAGATCGGTCGGCAGCGCCGCAACCAGGGACCGGGCCAGATCGGACAGCGATTCATGCCACGCCGGCGCCTCGGCCGCTCGCCGGAACATCGCACGCGCGGCTTCGAACTCTCCGCGATCGCGGAGCAGTGACGACACGGCCAGCCACGCTCGCTGGTTCTGGGCGTCGACCGCGGTCCAGCGCAGGGCGAACGACATCGGGTCGCAGACGTCTCGCGGATGGTAGCTGGCCGCGCAGCGGGGAATCATCATCTGGAGCACGACCGGATCGGTCGAGCCACGCGCTTGATCCACCAGCGTGGCGATCGGCATCGTTTCGATCGAGTACCACCTGCCGCCCGCGCGTTGTTCGATGCCGTCGATCGACCACGCGATACGCACCCGCAGATCGCCTGAGCGGAGGCCCGCGGCAAGGAGCGTCTCGTGTAGCGTGGCGTCCTCGCACGGCGCGACCGCCAGCGCCGGGCGAGCGCTTAGTGCCAACAGCGATGCGACCAAGAGCGCCAGCAATGTGTGCGACGGACGACGCATGAGCGATCCTCGGACGGCAGGGCGGATCGGCTAGCATTGCGCGTTTGGCCGATCCCCGTCAATTCCCCTAATGTCTTTTCGCCCCGAACCGGCTTACACGCATGGCACGCCGAGTCGGACCGGCATCCTGGTCGTCAACCTCGGCACGCCCGACGCCCCCACGACCGCGGCGGTCAAGCGCTACCTGAAGGAGTTCCTGTCGGACCCGCGCGTCGTCGAGATCCCGCGCCTCGTGTGGTGGGTGATCCTCAACGCGATCGTCCTGCCGTTCCGCTCGCCGAAGTCGGCCGAGAAATACGCGATGGTCTGGGGACCCGACGGATCGCCGCTGAAGGTCTGGACCGACAAGCAGGCGAAGCTGTTGCGCGGCGCGCTCGGCGCCCGCGGTCACGACGTGTCGGTCGCGTATGCGATGCGCTACGGCAATCCGTCGATCGCGTCGGTGCTCGACCGGCTCCGCGCCGAGCGCTGCGACCGCATCCTCGTCCTGCCGATGTATCCGCAGTACTCGGCCGCGACGGCCGCCTCGACCTTCGACGCGGTCACCGCGTGGAGCGCGTCGGTCCGCAACGTGCCGGCGTTCCGCTTCGTGCGCAGCTTCCACGACGACCCGGGCTACATCGACGCGCTGGCCCGCCAGGTCCAGGACTTCCGCCGCAGGACCGAGGTGGCGCTCGAACCGCGGCGCAAGCTCGTGATGAGCTTCCACGGCGTGCCGAAGCGCAGCCTGCTGCTCGGCGACCCGTACCACTGCGAGTGCCTGAAGACCGGCCGCCTAGTCGCCGAACGACTGGGCCTCGACGCCGACGGTTGGGTCGTGTCGTTCCAGTCCCGCTTCGGCAAGGCCGAATGGCTGCAGCCGTACACGACCGCCACGCTCTCGGCGCTCGCCGAGGCGAAGCAGGGCGGGGTCGACATCTTCTGCCCCGGCTTCCCGGCCGACTGCCTCGAAACGCTCGAGGAGATCGCGATGGAGGGCAAGCAGACCTACGTCGACGCGGGCGGCAAGGACTATCGCTACGTGCCCTGCCTGAACGACGCGCCGGCGTGGATCGCGGCGCTGGCGACGCTGGCCGAACAGCATCTGCAGGGATGGCCGACGCGAACGCCCGAGACGGCGGAAGCCCTGCAGCGGGCGCGGCTCCGCGCTGTCGAGCGCGGCGCGGTCGCCTGACCGGCTTCGAGGCCCGGCGGACGACCGTCCGGCGGATCGCGACGCGGAACGACGCTGTTTCGACGCATTCGCCTTGAAATAGCCGGTGGTGTCACAACGTCGCCCCCAGCCCGAAACTTCCGCAGGAGCACGATCCAGATGGA
>CAXTPX010000547.1:0-3065 GCA_964246005.1 uncultured Burkholderiaceae bacterium
TCCTTGTATTCCTTCGTGTAGCGCATGGTGAGGAAAGGTCATCGAAGATTGACACGATGTCGGGAGCATATAAGATAACGATCGATACCCAAATGGGGCGGGCGGGCGAGCATGAGCGACGTTGAATTCTTCTTCGACTATCGAAGCCCGTACAGCGATCTCGCGCACGGCCAGCTCGTCTCGGTCGGAGCCGACATCGTGTACCGGCCCTTCGATATCGTCGATCTGAGGGAAAGATGATGGGGTCGGGCGTTCATGGCGATTTCGAGCATGCCGAGGTCGCGGCGTTCGTCGGCAAGAGCGCGTGGCACAGGTCGGTCCCCGCCCGGATCGAACGGGTCGACGGATTGCGAGCAGCCGCATGACCCGGTCCGGACGCGCGGTCCATGACGCCGATCGCGACCTGCACGAATCGCTTGCCGTCGAGACCTCGACGAAACTGCCGATCCGGCTCCACGACGTGATCGTTCCATGGGTTCGCAAGACACCCCAGGCGCTGGCGCTGCGGGACGCAGGCCTCAGCCTGAGTTACACCCAGCTCGACGAGGTGTCCCGCGACGCCGCGCATCGGCTCGCGGCGATGGGCGTCCGCGCCGGCGACCGGGTGCTCGTCGTCGGCGAGAACTGCGTCGCGCTCGGCGTGCTCGTGTTGGCGATCGGCCGGCTCGACGCGTGGGCCGTCGTCGCCAACGCGAGGCTGTCCGAGCGCGAGATCGACCTGTTCGTGTCGCACGCAGAGCCGCGTCGAGTGATCTATACCGCACACGTGTCGAGCGATGCGGCCGGACACGCCCGGCGCCACGGCGCGGTGCCGGTCTCGTGGACGGGCCTCGGCGTGCTGATGGTCGGCGCGGAGAACGACACCACGTTGCCCGAGCCCTGCTTCGACGATCCGTGCGAGCAGGTAGCCGCATTGATCTACACGTCGGGGACATCGGGCGCGCCGAAGGGCGTGATGCTCACGCACGCGAACATCCTGTTCACGGCGACCAACGCTTATACGCTGCGGCGAATCGGTCCCGGCGATGTCATCTATTGCCTGCTGCCGATGGCCCACATCGTGGGCCTCGCGACACAGTTCTACGCATCGGTCGCGAGCGGTGCCACGTTGCTGCTGGAGCCTCGCTTCAGTCCCGCGGAGGCAGCCCGGGTACTGGCGGAGGAGGGGGTCACGGTCTTCGTCGGCGTGCCGGCCGTCTATGCACGGCTGCTGGAATGGTCGCGGGAGACGGGCGCTGCGCTCGGGGCCCCCACGCTGCGGGTCGCTTCGGTGGCTGGCTCGCCGTTGACATCGACGCTGAAAGCCGAAGTCGAAGCACGACTCGAAACGGCCTTGCAGAACGGCTACGGTCTCACAGAGTGCGGGCCGACGGTCGCGCAGACACGAACGGAATCGCCGCGCACCGACTGCGCTGTCGGACCGCCCATTGCGGGCGTCGAGGTTCGGGTCGTCGACCTGAACCAGCACGACGCAGCCGTCGACGGGGTCGGGGAATTGTGGGTCCGCAGCCCCGGGCTCATGAAGGGCTATTACCGCAATCCGTCTGCGACCGCCGAAGCGATCGACGCCGACGGCTGGTTCAACACCGGCGACCTGGTACGAATCGAATCCGATGGCGCACTGACCATCGTCGGGCGCACGAAGGAGCTGATCATCCGCTCGGGGCTCAACGTCTATCCGGTCGAGGTCGAGCAGGCGATCAACGGGCATCCGGAAGTGGTGCAGTCGGCGGTCGTCGGTCGCAGCGTCGACGACAACGAAGAGGTGGTTGCCTTCGTCGAACGCGTCGCCGGCGCCACGCTCGACGCGATCGAACTGGAACGCTACCTGCGCGAAAGGCTGGCACCGTACAAGGTGCCCGGCGACATCCGCTTCATGGAGGCGCTGCCCGCCGCGCCGACCGGCAAGGTGCTGAAGGGGGTGCTCAGGCACATCGCGGCCACGGCAACTTCACCAACCGATGCACGGAGCGCGTCATGAATGCGAAGAAGGCGGTCCTCGTCATCGGCGCCGGCGACGCGACCGGTGGCGCCATCGCGAAACGCTTCGCGCGGGAGGGCTATATCGCCTGCGTGACCCGTCGCAGCGCCGACAAGCTCGAGCCGCTGGTCGCCGAGATCGAGGCGGCGGGTGGTCAGGCTTGCGGTTTCGCCAGCGACGCGCGCAAGGAGGAGGAGATGGTGGCGCTCGTCGAGCGCATCGAGCGGGAGATCGCGCCGATCGAGGTGGCCGTCTTCAACATCGGCGCCAACGTGCGTTTCCCGGTCACCGAGACCACCGCGCGCGTGTACTTCAAGGTCTGGGAGATGGCGTGCTTCGGTGGGTTCCTGATGGGGCGCGAGGTCGCGAAGGCGATGCTGCCGCGCGGCCGCGGCACGATCATCTTCACCGGCGCGACGGCGAGCCTGCGGGGACGCGAAGGGTTCGTCGCATTCGCAGGCGCCAAGCATGCGCTGCGGGCGCTGGCTCAAAGCATGGCGCGCGAACTCTGGCCGAAGGGGCTCCATGTCGCGCATACGGTCATCGATGGCGCGATCGACACCGAATTCATCCGCACCACGTTTCCCGAGCGTTACGCGATGAAGGCGCAGGGCGGCATTCTCGATCCGAAGCACATCGCCGATGCCTACTGGCAGATCCACATGCAACCGCGCGATGCGTGGACGCACGAGACGGAGTTGCGACCGTGGATCGAGACCTGGTAACCCCAGCGCGGTCGACAAGCCCGAACATCAATGGCGAGAGTGTGATGAGCCCCGTTTCCATTCAGTTCCTCCTCGACTTCGGCAGCCCGAACGCCTACCTGTCGCACCGGGTCATCCCCGCGATCGAGAGCCGCACCGGCGCCAACTTCGAGTACGTGCCGATCCTGCTCGGCGGTCTGTTCAAGCAAAGCAACAATCGACCGCCGGCCGAGGCCTTCGCGGCCATTCCGAACAAGCGCGCTTACGATCGCCTCGAGATTCGCCGGTTCGTGACGAAGCATCGCCTCGACCGCTTTCGCGCGAACCCGCACTTCCCGGTCAACACGCTGAAGATCATGCGCGGTGCGGTCGCAGCCCAG
>CAXTPX010000548.1:0-3057 GCA_964246005.1 uncultured Burkholderiaceae bacterium
GGATCGTGCTCGTCGGGGACCGTGACGTTCTAGAAAAACGGCTGCGCGCGGGCGGCGCGTCTGCCGACCGCGCGCGGATCGTGATCGTCGCGGCATCCGAGGTCGTGAAGATGGACGATCCGATCGAGGTCGCGTTGCGCAAGAAGCGCGACTCGTCGATGCGCGTCGCGATCAACCTCGTCAAGGATGGCCGCGCGGATGCCTGCGTCAGCGCGGGCAACACCGGTGCGCTGATGGCAATCTCGCGCTACGTGCTGAAGACGCTCGACGGCATCGATCGTCCCGCGATCGCGACGCTGTTGCCGAACCAGACCGGTGGCGCGACCACGATGCTCGACCTCGGCGCGAACGTCGACTGCACCGCGGAGCATCTCCTGCAGTTCGCGATCATGGGCAGCGCACTCGTGGCCGCCGTCGATGGCAAGCCGAATCCGAGCGTCGGCCTCCTTAACATCGGGGAGGAGATCATCAAGGGCAACGACACCGTCAAGGAAGCCGGCGAACTGATGCGTTCGGCCGGGGAGCGCGGGCAACTCAACTTCGTCGGCAACGTCGAAGGCAACGACATCTTCAAGGGAACCGTCGACGTGATCGTCTGCGACGGCTTCGTCGGCAACGTCGCGCTGAAGACGTCCGAAGGCCTCGCGCAAATGATGGCCGGCTTCATCCGCGAGGAGTTCGGCCGCAACTGGTCCAGCCGGATCGCGGCGCTCGTCGCGCTGCCCGTCCTGCGGCGCTTCCGGGACGGGGTGGACTACCGGCGCTACAACGGCGCGAGCCTGCTCGGCCTGCGCGGGCTGGTCGTCAAGAGTCACGGGTCGGCCGACGCCTTCGCGTTCGGGCAAGCGATCGGCCGGGCGTGCGATGCCGCGACCCACGACGTCGCGTCGCGCACGATGGCCGCGATGAAGAGCATGCAGCCCGAAGCGGGCGGAGCCGATGTCGATCAGGGCACGTCGGCGTCCGTGCGCGACGACGAACAGCGGCGCCAGATCGCGTCGCTGTTCTAGCAGGCGAGGGCACGAACGCCATGCCGGCCTATTCGACGATCATCGGGACCGGCAGCTACCTGCCGCCGCGCCGCGTCACCAACGCGATGCTCGCCGATGAGCTCGGCGCGCGCGGCATCGAGACCAGCGATGAATGGATCGTTTCGCGGAGCGGCATCAGCGCGCGTTACTTCGCCGAAGCCGGAGTTCCGTGCAGCGATCTCGCGGTCGAGGCGGCGCGAAGGGCACTGACGTCCGCCGGCATCGATGCGAACGCGATCGATCTGATCGTCGTCGCGACGTCGACGCCCGACATGGTCTTTCCGAGTACCGCGTGCATCGTCCAGCACAAGCTCGGTATCACGAACCAGTGCGCGGCATTCGATCTGCAGGCGGTCTGCAGCGGCTTCACGTATGCGCTCACGACCGCCGACGCGTTCATTCGTGCCGGGCAGGCCACCAACGTGCTCGTCATCGGCGCCGAGGTCTTCTCGCGCATCCTCGACTTCGCCGATCGCACGACCTGCGTGCTGTTCGGCGACGGCGCGGGCGCGGTCGTGATGACGGCGGCCGAGCGGCCCGGCGTGCTCGCGAGCCGCCTGCACTCCGACGGGCGCCACGTCGGCATCCTGTGCGTGCCGGGCAACGTCGACCACGGCGTCGTGGCCGGCAACCCCTATCTCACGATGGACGGACCCGCCGTGTTCAAGCTCGCGGTCAACGTGCTCGAGAAAGTTGCACTCGAAACTCTTGCGGCTGCGGGTTTGCAGTCGCAGGACCTCGACTGGTTGATCCCGCACCAGGCCAACATCCGCATCATGCAGAGCACGTGCCGCAAGCTCGGGCTGCCGATCGAGAAGATGATCGCGACCGTCGGCGAGCATGGCAACACGTCGGCTGCATCGATTCCGCTCGCGCTCGATGTCGCCGTTCGCGACGGCCGCATCGGGAGCGGTCACAAGGTCCTGATGGAGGGCGTCGGCGGCGGCTTCACCTGGGGCGCCGTGCTGGTCGAGATGTGAACCCGTCGGCAAACAATTCCTTTTCAGGCGCGCCCGTTCAATGAGCTTCGCATTCGTCTTCCCCGGTCAGGGATCGCAGTCGGTCGGCATGCTGGACGCGATGATCGCCGCGCGCGCCGACCATCCGGCTGTCGCCGCCACGTTCGAGGAGGCGTCCGATGTCCTGGGGCAGGACCTCGTCGCGTTGATCTCGGAAGGACCGGTCGAGGAGCTCGGCCTGACGACCAACACGCAGCCGGTGATGCTCACGACCGGCGTCGCGATGTGGCGGGCCTGGCGCGATGCGGGCGGCGCGCTGCCGGTCGTCATGGCCGGCCACAGCCTCGGCGAATACGCCGCTCTGGTCGCCGCGGGCTCGCTGCGTTTCGCCGACGCGTTGCCGCTGGTGCGCTTCCGGGCGGAGGCGATGCAGGCGGCGGTCCCGCTCGGGACCGGGGGCATGGCGGCCATCCTCGGCCTCGACGACGACGCGGTTCGGGCGGCGTGCGACGAGGCAGCGCAGGGCGAGATCGTCGAGCCGGTCAACTTCAATGCACCGTCGCAGGTCGTCATCGCCGGGCACAAGGCCGCGGTCGAGCGCGCCTGCGAGGCCGCGAAGGCGCGCGGCGCGAAGCGGGCCGTCGTGCTCGCGGTGTCCGCACCGTTCCATTCGTCGCTGATGCGGCCCGCAGCCGAGCGACTCGCCGCGCGGCTCGCGGACGTCGAGGTCGTGGCGCCGACGATCGACGTCGTCAACAACGTCGATGTCCGCATCGAGCGCGAGCCCGCGGCGATCCGCGCGTCGCTGATCCGGCAGGCCGCGGGCCCCGTCCGATGGGCCGACAGCGTTCGCACGATGGCGGACCGCGGCGTGACGCTCGCGATCGAGTGCGGTCCGGGCAAGGTGCTCGCGCCGATGAGTCGCCGCATCGACGCGCGAGTGACCGGCTTGCCGATCTTCGACCCCGATTCGTTGCGGGCGGCGCTCGATGCGTGCGAGGCCGCCGGTAGCGCCACCGTCGCGAGTGCGGCATGAGTGAACGCAACCTAGTCGGTCAGGTGGCGCT
>CAXTPX010000549.1:0-3053 GCA_964246005.1 uncultured Burkholderiaceae bacterium
TTGTCTCGAAGTACGAGTCCGGGGAACGACGCTTGGATGTGCCGGAGTTTGTGACGGTGGCGCGAGCACTAGACGCTGAGCCTATCGCCCTGTTCAACGCTTTTCTCGACGCGACAACATAGCCGACTGGTGAAGAAAACCTCCTGGGTCGAGGGCAGTACAACTTTTCTGAGGAGGTTCGTCGATGCACAACACCCCTCGCTTCGAGGATGAGAGCTAGTTGTGAAGGCCCAATAGGTTGTATGTGTCCATTCGGACTGGATTTGAGAGACTGGGAATCGCCAAACCCCACAACCTCTCAAGGAGCCCAGCCGAATGGATGCGCACAAGAATGCCCGACTGACGTACCGGCGTCGAATCGAAATGGTCGATGACATCACCGAACGCTCGATGAGCGTGCCGCAGGCCGCAGCTGTGGCGGGTGTAACGGCGGCCACTGCTCGCAAGTGGCTCGGACGCTATCTGGCGCAGAGCGAAGCCGGCCTGGTCGACGCGTCGTCGCGACCGGCGTACTCGCCGCGTACGATCGCTGCGGCCAAGGCGTTGGCCATCGTCGAGCTGCGGCATCAGTACCGCACTCATGCCTTCATTGCCCGCGCCTTGGGGGTGTCCAAGAGCACGGTCGGTCGAGTCCTGGCGCGCGCCGGTCTGTCGCTGCTCAGTGACCTGATGCCGATTGAACCGGTCGTACGCTACGAGCATGCTGCCGCTGGTGACATGATCTGTCAACGGCAATGCAGTTTTCCTCACCTGCGGTAATTCAAATTTCCCCACCCGGTTGAGATGCTTCTTCTTGATGTGACCGGACGAGGCCGGCCTTGAGCTTTTCCTTGAGCCGGTACGAGTTGCCGCGGATGTTGAGCGTGACGGCGTGGTGTAGCAGGCGATCGAGGATGGCGGTGGCGATGACGCGGTCGCCGAACACCTCGCCCCAGGCACCGAAGCTCTGGTTGCTGGTCAGGATCATCGGACCGCGCTCGTAGCGTCGGCTGATGAGTTGGAAGAACAGGTTGGCACCCAGGCGATCGATCGGCAGGTAGCCGATCTCGTCGATGATCAACAGACGGGGCGCGGTGTAGACCTTGAGCTTCTCGTCGAGACGTCCTTCGGTATGGGCCTTGGTCAAGTGCGCGATCAGGTTGGCGGCCGTGGTGAACAGCACGCGGTAGCCGGACTCGACCGCCTTCAATCCCAACGACACGGCCAAGTGCGTCTTGCCGACGCCCGGTGGCCCGAGCACGATCACGTTGTCCCCATGCTCAATGTAGTGGCAGCTGGCGAGCGTCTGCAACTGCTTCTGGTCGATCGACGGCTGGTAGCCGAAGTCGAAGGTCTCGAGCGGCTTGACGAACGGGAAGCGCGCCATCGCGGTTCGCATCGCGATGTTCTTGCTGGTCTTGGCGCCGACCTCTTCGCCGAGCAGGCGCTCGAGGAAGTCGGCATAGGGCAGTTCCTCGGCGGCCGCTTGCTGGAGCATGGCCTCGAGCCGCTCGCCGCTCTTCTGCAGTCGCAGCTTGAGCAGATGCTCGCCGAGGCGTTCGAGCTGCGCCGGCGTCGTCATCGCGGTCGGTGTGCTGGTTGATCGCGCTGAGGTCCGGGTCATGCGGCCTCCCGCAGATCGGTGGACGCAGCGACCTGCAGCAGATGCTCGTAGGCGGCCAGATCACGGACCTC
Organism: uncultured Burkholderiaceae bacterium; assembly: GCA_964246005.1. Lineage (GTDB taxonomy): Bacteria > Pseudomonadota > Gammaproteobacteria > Burkholderiales > Burkholderiaceae_D > CAHJXF01. The sequence goes on from CAXTPX010000549.1 coordinate 1,675, forward strand.
GACGTCGCGACCGGCGATAGCGCCGCGTTCAATCACATCGTCGGCTGGGGCGATCGGCTCGGCGTATCGTTTGCGCGCATTGCGTAGGGCTGCACCGGGACCATGTCCGGGGTCGACGCTCCAATGCGAGCCGCCAGCCAGGACGGCGTGCTGAGCGACGATCTGACCTCGATGGCGCACGACCCACTGGTCGCCCTCGCAGACGACCTGGACGGTTCGACCGATGAGGGCGTAGGGCACCGAGTAGCGGTGGCCCGCGAGCGTGATCAGCCAGTCGTCGGCGACGACCCGGTCACGCACCATCGCCGCTAGGAAGCTCGGCTGGCTGGCCGTCGGGATCAAGGCCGGTGCTTCGGTCACGAAGCGTTCGATCGGCGGCTGATGGGTCGTGCCGTGGATACGGCGATCGGCGATCTCCGCCTGCCAGGTAGCCAGCTGCACGTTGAAGTCGTCGATGTCGTGGAAGGTCCGGCCCGGCGCGAAGTTCCGCTTGACGTACTTCACGCCCGACTCGACCTTGCCCTTGGTCTGGGCTCGATACGGCTGGCAGAGCCGCGGTGTGAACCCCCAGTAGTGCGCGAAGGCATCGAAGGTCGTGTTGAGCTTTGCTCGACGATGGCCGTTGCCGTCGATGGCGCTGCCGATGACCACCGTCCGCATGCGGTCATAGAGCAGCGACTCGCACCGGCCACCGAAGTGGGCGAAGGCGTTCTCGTGGGCGGCCAGCAGGTTCGGCATGCGCTCGTGCAGGAAGCCTTCGGCGTACCCGCGCCGGCTGTAGCCGAGCGTCATCACGAAGATATGGATCACGGTCGATACGCCTGCGAACCGGACCGTGATCTGGCCCCAGTCAACCTGCGCCTGCTCGTCCGGGCCGGTCTCGAAGCGGCGCTGGGTCAACGCCGCTATCCGCGCATCGGCTCGCAGCGGACGGACGGCCAGCTTGACGGTCTCGTAGCTGCCCTTCCAGCCGCGCTGGCTCAACTCTTGGAACAGGATGCGCGCCGAGTGCTGAACCTGAGGCGCCCGCTGTACCAGCCACGTGCGCTAGGAATCAAGCAGCGTTGGGCCGCTCGCCTCCCGGCGATATGGCGTCCATGCCATCTGTTGCAGGCACGTCCGCACCGTCTTGCGATCCAGATCCAACTCCCGGGCGATCGCAGCGATGGCTTGGCCGGCCGCGCGTCGTTCATGGATGACTTGCCACTGCTGTTGGCCGATCAAGCGGTCCTCCGGGTCCGGATTCGATCCGGACACGGTACCGACCGTCGCCGCGCTGTGGAGGGCCCGCGGGCCCTCCACAGCGCAACCCACCAAACCCTGCCGCACCTCCAGTTGCCGTCCTGCTTCCTCTTCCATCGATCGCTCCTTGGCGGTGA
>CAXTPX010000550.1:0-3048 GCA_964246005.1 uncultured Burkholderiaceae bacterium
CGCTCGGCACGCTGCTGCAGCGGGCGAAGCGGCACGAGCGGGCGAGTTTCGGCGGGATGGAGGCGCGCGAGGCCGATGCGTTGAAGGGGGCGTTGCGGAAGCTGATCGGGGAGCAGTGACGGAAACCAAGCAACGCCACTGGGTTCCCGCGTTCGCGGGAACGACGGGGAAGATCGACGCTCCCTGCTTCGTCGTCCCGGCGAAGGCGGGGACCCGGTGGCGTTGGGTGCGACATCGAGATCGAGGCAACGACCGGGTTCCCGCCTGCGCGGGAACGACGAGCAGCAAACATCAAGGCGTCGTTGCGCGCGGGTCGTTCCCGTAGAACTCCTTCAGCAGGAACGCCTCGAGTTCCTTCTGGTCCTTCGGCCGTGCCGACATCACGATGCTGCGACCCTTCAAGCGCGGCGAGTACCACTCGAAGTCGCCCGGCTGCTGCTCGCGGATGATTTCGATCATCTGGCGCACCACCGCGAGCTGGATGTTGGGATTGTTGCCCGTGCGGACCTCGTAGCTCCGACCGAGCTTGCGGCGGAAATCCTTGTTCCATCCATTGAAGACGAATTCCGCGTCGTTCAATCCGGTCCGCTTGAGTTCGAAGATGCCGCCGCCTTCGGACGGGTCCTGCCCCGGGCTGGCCGAACGCTGCTGCGCGGCGATGTTGGCCTTCGCGATCCGCGTCGCGCGCTGGTCGTCGCTCTCGAGAACCTCGTCGGGCGCTCCACCATTCTGCGCACGGCGCTGCGCCTGGCGTTGCGCGAGCTGCTCGGAGAAGTCCTCGGTCGTCGGCACGACCGGCGTCGGCGCCGGCGTCACCTGCGGCGTGGGCGGCTGCGGTTGCGTCTGTTGCGGCACCACGAACGGAGGCGTCCTGCCCTTGACCGCGAGCTGCGGTTGCGGACGCGGCGGCGTCGGCTTCGGCTTGACTTGCGGCTTCGGCGGCTGCGGCTGCGGGGTCGGCTGCACCTGCGCGGGCTCCTGCTTCGGGGTCGGCTGCGGCGCCGGCGGCTGCGGCCGCGACTGCGCGACCGTCACCGACAACGGCCCGATCTCGTCGGCGGGCGCCTTCGCATCCTGGTCGACCTTGCTGACGAGCGGCAGGAACACGATCGCGAAGTGCACGAACAGCGACAGCACGATCGCGACCGTGATCGCGCGAACCGTGACGCGGTCGTAGTGGCGCGGCCCTTCGCCATCGAGTTGCGGCGCCGGCTGCGGTGGCGTCCGTCCGAAGTCGACGACCTCGCCGCTGCCTTCGATGGCCAGGTCGGGATGACGTTTGGGACCGGGAAACGCGAGAACCTTCACGAAACGGGATCCATGTTCAGGACAGCACAGCACGCAGTTTCAGGGCCGTGGGTCGCTCGATCGCGCCCGAGCGCATCGCCCGGCGCGCGGTGTCGCCGTGGAGGTCGCCGGCGTCGGTCGTGCGGGGCGACGATCGCGTGAAGCCGGCCGCGCGACGCTGCAGCCATCTTAGCCGAACGGTCGGCCAGACCTGCCGGTGGCAAGACTAACCGCGTGCCGTGCGATGCGGCGACCGAAGCGGTCGAAGCGCCCTGGATATCTGTCACAAAGTCCGGTCGGCCGCTTAGAATCGCGCGTCTCGCGAAGGACAGGACCGATCCGATGGACATGGCCGAACTGCAGCACTCGATGATCGTCAACATCAGCGCCTACGAGAACGGCAAGCGCATCGGCGACATCGCGATCGACGAGATCAGCGACGTCATCGCGCGGCCGCAGACGTTCGTCTGGGTCGGGCTGTACGAGCCCGACGAAGCGCTGCTCGCGAAGATGAAGGAGGAGTTCGGGCTGCACGAGCTCGCCATCGAGGACGCGCGCAACGCTCATCAGCGACCGAAGATCGAGACCTACGGCCAGTCCCTCTTCATCGTGCTGAAGACGGCGAACCTGAAGGACAAGCAGGTCGCCTACGGCGAGACGCATCTCTTCGTCGGGGCTAACTTCCTCGTGTCGGTGCGGCACGGCGAGTCGACCGGCTACGCGATCGTCCGCGAGCGCTGCGAGCAGACGGCGAAGATGCTGGCCAAGGGTGTGGGCTTCGCGGTGTACGCGATCCTCGATTTCGTGGCCGACAACTTCCAGCCGATCATCGAACAGTTCGAGGACGAGTTCGACAGTCTCGAGGAAGGCATCTTCAAGAGCGACTTCGACAAGTTGATGATCGTGCGCATCTACGAACTGCGGCGCCAGTTGCTCGAACTGCGCAACGCGGCGCTGCCGGTCGGCGACATCGCCAACGAGTTGATGCGCTTCCACGACGACCTGATCCCGAAGGAACTGCGGGCCTACTTCCGCGACGTGAAGGACCACGTCGCGCGCCTCGTCGGCATGGCCGACAACATGCGCGAGATGCTGAACTCGGCGATGCAGGTCAACCTCGCGCTGGTCGGCGTGAGCCAGAACGACGTGGTGAAGCGCCTTGCCGGCTGGGGCGCCATCCTGGCCGTGCCGACCGTCGTGTTCAGCCTCTACGGCATGAACTTCAAGTGGATGCCCGAACTCGAGTGGCACTACGGCTACCCGACCGCGGTCGGCTTCACGATCGTCGCCTGCTTCGTGCTGTTCAAGCGCCTGCAGAAGACCGGCTGGATCTGATTCAAAGGCGCCAGGTCGCGACGGTCGAATAGCGGCCGCCGCGCGACTCGATCAACGCGTACTCGGCGATGCGCCATGCGAAAACTCCACCATGGGTCGGGGCTACCGAGCCGCGAGCATCGCGCGCGAGCGTCACGTGCGGTCGATAGCGTCGCGCCTCCGGTGCGAAGCCGAGCGCGGCGGTCCGCTCGGCGATGGCCGCCTGCAGTGCCGTCAGCGACGGACATTCGGCCACCGGCTCGAGCGCCGCGATGCCGTTGCCCCAGAGGGCATGGCGACCGAGCGGCAACTCGAATGCGTCGAACAGCGTCGGCAACGCTGCGACCAGGTCAGCGACCTCGCTCGCCGGCACCGCGCCGACAAAGACGAGCGTGACGTGCAGGTTCGCGACCGGCGTCGGACGGACACCGGCGGACCAAGTCCAGC
>CAXTPX010000551.1:0-3042 GCA_964246005.1 uncultured Burkholderiaceae bacterium
TCTCCGGCTTGCCACGCACCTTGTCGTCCGCGACGGGCTCGGGGAACGACGTGAAGCCCATCGCGCCGGCCTGGAACGGACAGCCGCCTCCCAGCGAATTGGGTTCGTACGAAACACGGCCGCGCGGGATCGCCTGGCGATGGAGGCCGTCACGCTGGTTGTTGTAGACGGGCGCGACCGGCGAGTTGATCGGAATCTCGTGGAAGTTCTGACCACCGAGTCGCGAGGTCTGCGTATCGAGATACGAATGATGGCGCCCGGTGAGCAGCGGATCGTTCGTGAAGTCGATGCCGGGCACGACGTTGGCCGTGTTGAAGGCAACCTGCTCGGTCTCCGCGAAGAAGTTGTCCGGATTGCGATTGAGGGTCATCTTGCCCACGGGAATCACGGGCACCAGCTCTTCCGGGATGACCTTCGTGGAGTCGAGAATGTCGAAGCTGAAGGACTCGGCCTGCTCCTCGTTGAACAGCTGGAAGCCGAGTTCGTATTCCGGATAGTTGCCCGACTCGATCGCTTCCCACAGGTCACGACGATGGAAGTCGGGATCCGCACCGGAGATCTTGACCGCCTCGTCCCACACCAGCGAGTGCGTGCCGGCCAGCGGCTTCCAGTGGAACTTGACGTAGGTCGCTTCACCGGCGTCGTTGATCAGGCGGAAGGTGTGGACACCGAAGCCCTGCATCATCCGGTAGCTTCGCGGCAGCGCACGGTCCGACATCACCCACAGCAACATGTGCGTGCTCTCGGGCGACAGCGATGCGAAGTCCCAGAACGTATCGTGCGCCGAGGCGGCCTGCGGCATCTGGTGGTGCGGCTCCGGCTTGCCGGCGTGGATCAGGTCGGGGAACTTGATCGCGTCCTGGATGAAGAAGACGGGGATGTTGTTGCCGACGATGTCCCAGTTGCCTTCGTCGGTGTAGAACTTGACGGCGAAGCCGCGCACGTCGCGCGCGGTGTCGGTCGCGCCGCGCTCACCCAGCACCGTCGAGAAGCGCACGAACACCGGCGTGATCTTTCCGGCCTGCTTGAACGGCGCGGCCTTCGTCACGTCGGGCATCGCGTCGTAAGCTTCGAAGAAGCCGTGGGCACCCGATCCCCGCGCATGGACGATCCGCTCGGGGATGCGCTCGTGGTCGAAGTGGGTGATCTTCTCGCGGAGGATGAAGTCCTCGAGCAGCGTCGGTCCGCGCAGTCCCGCCTTCAGCGAGTCCTGGTTGTTGCCGACCTTCATGCCCATGTTGGTCGTGAGCATCTGCGCGCCGGGATTGACGCGCACGCGAGCGAGCGATCCGTCGTTGCCGTTGTAGCCGTCACCGGTCGCGGGCTCACCCGTCTTCTGCGACGTGTTCGTCTCGCTGAGCGTGCTGCCCGTCACTTCGGGTGGCGCGTCGGCATGGAGCCCTTCGGGCGGCGCATAGGCGCTGTCGCGCTGGTACTCGAGCGGCTTGTTGCTGTTGAACGGCATCGATGCGACGAGCGCCTGGGTCGCCGCGGCCTTGTGGGCCAGCGGATCGCTGTCGTCGGGGGGCGGCGACGTGGCGCCGCTCGCCGTGTTGCGCGCAGCACCGCGCGCCGTCTTCACTTTCGCATTCGCCGACTTCGCGGCGGTCTTCTTCGATGTAGCCATCATTACTCCTTCAGATCGAGTCGTTGTCGTCGGGCTCCGCGAAACGGGGATCGCGCCGTCCGGTGGACTGCGGATCCTCGTTTGCGTCTTGCCGCGGGCGTTAGCGCCGGGCGAAGAGACGGTGGCAGCGCAGACGCCGCCATTCCGTCGAGTATCTCGTCGCGCGTACTCTGCGCGCGACGGCGTGTGGTGCTAGCGAGCGATGGACCAGAGCTCGGTGGGAAGGGACGCCGGAGCCCCGGGCTTGTAGAAAGCCGAATCCTGGATGTGCGACGTCGTGAAGTAGATCGTGCCGTCGGGGCCTTCGCCGAGCGTGTCGGGCCAATGCAGACGCGCGTCCTTCACGACCGTCTTCAGTGGATGACCAGCCTGGGAAAGGTCGCGCGTCCTGACCGCATTGTCCTCCGGCGAAGTGACGTACATCAACCCGTCGTGGCGGCTGATGAGGAGGCCGTCGGCCGGGCCGTTGTCGCCGACGACCGACACGCTCGAAGCGAAGTCCTTGCCGGCAGCGAGCGCATCGGTCGGGATGCTGTAAAGAGTCTTTCCCTTGATGGCCTGCCAGTAGAGTGTCCTGCCGTCGGTCGACAGCGCGATGCCGTCGGCCGCGAAGTCGACGCCGCGTCCGTCCGGCCGTCGCAGCGGCCTGCCGTCGACGGTCACGGTCACCTTCTTGTCGGGCTGCGTCGACGGGTGCCCGTCGAGGACGCGCCGCGCGGTTCCTCGCTCGATGTCGACCACGACCAGCGCACCTTGCGCACCCGAGTCGGTCAGGTAGGCGGTCTTCCCGTCCGGCGAGATTCGCACGTCGTTCAGGTAGGAGCCCTGCGGCGCCACGGTCTTGTCGAACGCGATCACCTTGACGACCTTGTCGGTCGAAAGGTCGATCTGCACGAGCTTCGGGCCATCGTCGACGACCGCCGCCATCGCCGGCGCGGCCGGGTCGATCACCCAGAGGCTCCCCCGCTGGTCGGCGACCACGCTCTGCACGCAGACCCAGTGGTCACCGGGCGAGACGTCGTCCTTGCGAGCGTTGCGCCAGGCGTTCCATTCGGCGTCGGGGTACGGCCGCAACACGCCGTCGTTCAGTTCCGCGACGGACATCGCGGTATCTTCGGTCCAGCGCGGAAAGTTGACGAAGATCCGTCCGCTCTCGCTCACGGTCACGCCTGTCACCTGATGCGCGAACGACGCGACCTTCTTCAGCTTCGCCGGCGGCGCCGCGGTCTGCGCGCCGGCTTGCGATGTCAACACCGCAGCCATGGCAAGCACCAGTGTCGCGGCGCGATGACGACCTTTCGTCATCATTGCTTCTCCGCCGTTCCGGGCTCGGCCATCTTGCGATGCTGCTCGGCCAGCATCGTCGCCGGCACGACATTCGCGAGCGCCGCCTGGACCTTGTTCTTGAAGCCGGC
>CAXTPX010000552.1:0-3039 GCA_964246005.1 uncultured Burkholderiaceae bacterium
GGGCTCGAGCGGCACGAAGAAGCGGCCCTGCGGCGCCATCACCTGCACGACGTCGCCGGGCTTCAAGCGATCGTTGATCCAGTTCGAGAAGACACCGGCCTTGACCTTGCGCACACCGACGCGCAGGTGCGCATCGTCGACGCCGGCACAGATCGAGTACGAGCGCCGCAGGTCGGCGCCGTCGATCTCGGTCCGCAAGGTCAGGTACTGTCCCTGCGTGAAGCCGAACACGTCGCGCAAGTCTTCGGGCACGTCGAACGAGACGACCACGGCCTCGGGCGTGTCGGGCTCGATCGCGCGGACGCGCAGCGGATGGAAGAGGGTGCTCAAGGGGCGCTTGCGAAGCGTCAGATCGGCTTGAAGTGCTCGAACGGCTCGCGACACGCGAGGCAGCGATGCAGCGCCTTGCACGCCGTGGAGCCGAACGCCGACAGCCGCTCGGTGCGCGCGCTGCCGCAACGCGGACACGCGGGGGCGTTGCGGGGCACGAAGCGCAGCGGCATCGCGCTGCCGGCATCGATCGAGAGATGCGCGGGCGGTGCGATGCCGTACTCGCGCAGCTTGCGCCTGCCGTCGTCGCTGATCCAGTCGCTCGACCATGCGGGCGCACGGCGCAGCACGACGCGTGCGGGCCCGAGACCCGCGGCGTGGATCGCCGCCAGCGCCGCGGCCTCGATCGCTTCGGTGGCCGGGCATCCCGAGTAGGTCGGGGTCAGCACGATCTCGAGCACGCCATCGCCGCTCGCATCCACCCCGTCGACGACGTCGCGCACGATTCCCAGGTCGACGATCGACAGCGCGGGCACCTCGGGGTCGAGGACCTCGTTCAGGACGCGCCATGCGGCGTCGTGGAGCCCGAGCGAAGGAGTGATGGCGGCCGTTACCACACGCCGCCCGGATACGAACGCTGCAGGTACTGCATCTCGGTCAGCACGAAGCCCATGTGCTCGCTGTGCCGGCCGATCTTGCCGGTGCTGCGAAAGCGGCTCGGCGCGCCATCGGTCATCGGCCGGATGCGTGCCTCGTCGAACACCGCGTCCATCTCGGCCTGCCACTCGATCTTCAGGTCGGACCAGCGCGGGCCGAGCCCTGCTGCCGATGCCGCATCGTCGATCGTGTCGGCGTCGAACAGTTCCGCCGTGTAGATCCACAGCCGCTCGCGCGCCGCTTCGAGGCGGCGCTTGGACTCGTCGGTGCCGTCGCCCAGCCGCACGACCCATTCGCCCGCGTGCTGCTGGTGATAGCGGGCTTCCTTCACCGCCTTGCCGGCGATCGCCGAGAGCGTCTCGTCGGACGACCTGGCGAGGCGCTCCCACAGCAGCTTCAGGAAGGTCGCCATCACGAAGTTGCGCAACGTGGTGAACGCGAAGTCGCGCGCACCTGGCCCGCTGCCGCGACCGCCGCTGTTCGGGAGTTCGGCAAGCGTCACGTTGAAGTAGTCGCGCTCGTTGCGAAGGAACGCGAGCTGGTCCTCGTCGTGCCCGGCCCCCTCGATCGTGCCCGCATGCGTCAGCAGCGCGCGCGCCTGCCCGAGCAGGTCGAGCGCCATGTTCGCCATCGCGATGTCCTCCTCGAGCGCGGGCGCATGTCCGCACCATTCGGACAGGCGCTGCGCGAGGATCAGGCAGGTGTCGGCGATGCGCAGCACGTACTGCACCAGCGGCTCGGGCTTCAGGGTGATCGAGTCCTGCATCACATGTGGTCGACCGCGGCCGGCAATGGATAGAAGGTCGGATGGCGGTACACCTTGTCCTCCATCGGATCGAAGTACATGGCCTTGTCGCCCGGATCGCTCGCGACGATCTGGTCGGAGCGCACGACCCACAGGCTGACGCCTTCCTGGCGCCGCGTGTAGACGTCGCGTGCGAGCTGGATCGCCATCTTCGGATCGGCCGCGTGCAGGCTGCCGCAATGCTTGTGGTCGAGGCCGGCCTTGCTGCGCACGAAGACTTCCCAGAGCGGCCACTCGGCATCGCGCGGAACGGCCGCGTTCGATACCGACTTCGGTGCATCGGCGGGCTCGGTCGTGGCGATGGTCGGCGCGGCCTCGTCGATCCGGACCGGGGTCCGGTCGACGTCCGGCGTGAGCGGCGGCGAGCTCATGCGGCCAACTGGGAAGGGACTGCGTTGTGGTCGCGTTTGGCCGCGTAGGCGAGCGCCGCCTCGCGCACCCAGGCGCCTTCCTCCCAGGCATCGACGCGTGCCTCGAGCCGTTCGCGATTGCACGGCCCGTCACCCCCGATCACCGCCCAGAACTCGCTCCAGTCGATCGCGCCGAAGTCGTACGACTGGCGTTCCTCGTTCCACTTCAGGTCCGGGTCGGGCAGCGTCACGCCGAGGATGTTCGCCTGCTCGACCGCGGCATCGACGAACTTCTGGCGCAGCTCGTCGTTCGACACGCGCTTGATGCCCCAGCGCATCGACTGCGCGCTGTTCGGCGACTGGTCGTCGGGCGGTCCGAACATCATCACCGACGGCCACCACCAGCGATTCACCGCGTCCTGCACCATCGCCTTCTGTGCCGCAGTGCCGTCGCGCATCATCGTCAGCAGCGACTCGTAGCCCTGCCGCTGATGGAAGCTCTCTTCGCGGCAGATGCGGATCATCGCGCGGGCATACGGGGCGTACGAGCAGCGGCAGATCGGCACCTGGTTCATGATCGCGGCGCCGTCGACCAGCCAGCCGACCGTGCCCATGTCGGCCCACGTCAGCGTCGGATAGTTGAAGATCGAGCTGTACTTCGCGCGACCCGAATGCAGCGCGTCGAAGAGCTGGTCGCGCGACGTGCCGAGCGTCTCGGCCGCGGCGTACAGGTAGAGCCCGTGGCCGCCCTCGTCCTGCACCTTCGCGAGCAGGATCGACTTCCGCTTCAGCGTCGGCGCGCGCGTGATCCAGTTGCCCTCGGGCAGCATCCCGACGATCTCCGAATGCGCATGCTGGCTGATCTGCCGCACCAGCGTCTTCCGGTAGTGGTCGGGCATCCAGTCCTTGGCCTCGATGAAGTCCCCCGCATCGATGCGCGAGTCGAACGCTTCCTGC
>CAXTPX010000553.1:0-3034 GCA_964246005.1 uncultured Burkholderiaceae bacterium
AACCGGAGAACGACGACCACCCGAGCACCGGATTCTTGGGCACGTGCGGGTCGGGAAACTTCAGCGACAACAGATCGTCCGGAGGCATGCCGCTTCTGTCCTGCGAGGGGGTCGTGCCCGTTGCCCTGCAAAGAGGTTCGATCCGCGGGGTGGGGTCCCGGTCCGCCGATGGGGGCCAAATTATACTATCGGCCTTCGGCGCAGAAGCCTGAGTGCGATGGTCGCCGGTCCCGGCCGTCGCCGGACAGAACGACGCGGCGCGTTCGCACTACAGTCGTTCGCGCGGCGGCCGATGAAGACGAGGTCGACCCGGTCGCAATCCTCTTGACGGAATCCATCTTGAACGTCGATGCAGAACTGAAGAACATCCTGGGCGAGATTCTCGGCCTCGGGCGGGTCGACCGCTTCACCGACCAGACGCAGTTGCTGGGCAGCCTCCCCGAGCTGGACTCGATGGCGGTCGTGTCGGTCATCACGACGATCGAGGAACGTTTCGGGGTGGCGATCGGCGACGACGAGATCAGCGCGTCGACCTTCGCGACCTTCGGCTCGCTGCGGCAGTTCGTCGAACACAAGCTGGCCGAGTGAGCTCGTGACGTTGCCTGCCGTTCCGTCCACGGGGCCCTTCTACCTGCACGTCGCCGACGGGCCGCGAGCCGAGGAACGCTTCTGCTTCTTCCACGCCGCGGGCGCCGGCGACGCGTCGACCCCCGCGCGCGGGTGCGTGCTGGCGGTTCACGCGTTCGCCGAAGAAATGAACAAGCGCCGCGCGGCCAGCGCGACCGCCGCCCGGGCATTGGCGAGCGCCGGCTTCCATGTCCTGCAGATCGACCTCGGCGGGTGCGGCGACAGCGCCGGCGAGTTCGAGGACGCGACCTGGGCCGGGTGGCTCGCGGACCTGACCGAAGCGTGGTCCTGGCTCGCACTCCGGTGCCCGGGTCCGCGCTGGATCTGGGGCACGCGGCTCGGCGCGTTGCTCGCAGACCAGTTGGCGGCCACGTGTCATCCGTCCGCGGATGGCTTGCTGCTGTGGCAGCCCGTCGTCAACGGCGCCCAGCACCTCGGTCAGTTCCTGCGCCTGAAGACCGTCAACGCGATGCTGCGCGATCCGTCGCCGGCGGTCGCGATGGCGACCGTTGCCCGGCGCGACGCCGGCCCGACGCCGTCGTCGCCGCGCGCCGATCTCGCCGCCGGGCTTTCGATCGAGGTCGCGGGTTATCGCCTGACGCCGGGTCTCGCCGATGCGATCGAATCGGCGCGACTCGGCTCGCGCACGCCCGACGACGGTCGCGTAGTGCCACGGGTGCGCTGGCTCGAAGTCTCGTCGCAGGGGTCTTCGCAGGCGGCGTCGCCGCCTGCCGCGCTGACGCCGGTCGCATCCAAGGTCGCCGATCGCTGGCGCGCGTCCGGCAGCGACGTCGCCGTGGTCCATGTCGCCGGCAGCCCGTTCTGGCAGACGCTCGAGATCGAGCGCTGCGACGCGCTCGTCGAGGCGACGGTCGAGGCGCTGTCATGACGACGTCGCGGTCGTACGGCGAGGAAGCGTTCTGCTTCGACGCCGCTGCGGAGCGGTTGGTCGGCATCGTCACGATGCCGGTCGCACCCCAGGCGCGACGGGCGGCGCGGCCCGGCGTGCTGATCGTCGTCGGCGGTCCGCAGTACCGGGTCGGAAGCCATCGCCAGTTCGTGCTGCTGGCGCGCGCGCTCGCCGCGCGTGGCTTCGCCGTGATGCGCTTCGACTGCACGGGCATGGGCGACAGCACCGGTGTCGAGCGGCCCTTCACCGATCGTGCCGGCGACATCGAGGCCGCGATCGACGCATTCGTCGCGCGTGTGCCGGCGCTGCAGAGCGTCGCGATCTGGGGGCTGTGTGATGCGGCGTCCGCCGCGTTGATGTATGCCGCCGGGGACCCGCGCGTCACGCAGCTGGTGTTGCTCAATCCCTGGGTCCGCAGCGATGCCGGCCTCGCCCGCACGCACCTCAAGCACTACTACACGAGCCGGCTGACCGACCGCGCGTTCTGGACGGGCCTCTTTCGCGGCAAGGTCGGCGTGTTGCGCGCGTTGAAGGACTTCGTCGCGACGCTGATCGCCGCCCGTGGCCGCGATCGGCGTCGCGGGGTGCCGGTCGAAACAGGTTTCCAGACCTCGATGGCGCGTGGATGGAGGCGCTTTCCCGGCGACATCCTGCTGATCTGTTCGGGGGACGACCTGACGGCCCGCGAGTTCCTCGACCACGCGGCCGGCGATGCCGAGTGGGCCGGCCTCTTCAGCGAGACGCGGGTCGCGCGATGCGACCTGGCCGATGCCGACCACACGTTCTCGAGGGCCGAATGGCGCGACCGGGTCGCGCTGCTGACGGCCGACTGGCTCGACGAGCGCGGGTCGACGGCGGCGGGCGCCGCCCGCAAGGCGCTGCAGGCCGTGGTGGACGGATCACGCGCGACGCGTTCGTCGACGCCGCGGGTCGACGCGTGAACGGGTCGGGCGAACGTGCGGCGGGCGCTCGCCGCCGGCTGCTGATGGTGGCATACCACTTCCCGCCGCTGCGCGGCAGCAGCGGCATCCAGCGCACGTTGCGCTTCGTCCAGCACCTGCCCAAATTCGGGTGGGAGCCGCTGGTCCTGACCGCGAGTCCGCGCGCCTACGAGGAGACCGGCGACGACCAGTTGCGCGAGATCCCGGACGGCACCGTGGTCCGTCGCGCCTTCGCGCTCAACACGGCCCGGCATCTGTCGCTGTTCGGTCGCTACCCGGGTGCGCTCGCGCTGCCCGATCGCTGGGCCACCTGGCGCTTCGACGCGGTACGGACGGGGATGGCGATGATCCGGCAGTACCGGCCCGATGCGATCTGGTCGACCTATCCGATCGCGACCGCGCATGTCATCGGTGCGACGCTCGCCGGCAAGAGCGGGCTGCCGTGGATCGCCGACTTCCGCGATCCGATGGCGCAGGAGGGCTATCCGTCCGACCCGCGCGCGTGGAGCGCCTATCGGGCGATCGAGGAGAACGCGCTGCGCCAGGCCGTGGCGAG
>CAXTPX010000554.1:0-3028 GCA_964246005.1 uncultured Burkholderiaceae bacterium
GTGGTTCGACGAGGACGGCGTCGCCACGCGAAAGCGCACCGTCGTCGAGGCCGGCGTGCTGACCGGCTGGTTCCTCGGCACGTACTCCGCGCGGAAACTCGGCCTGCCGCCGACCGGCAACGGCGGCGGTGCGCACAACGTGTCGATCACGAGTCGCCACACGCGACCCGGCGACGACTTCGAGGCGATGCTGGCGAAACTGGGCACCGGCCTCCTCGTCACCGAGCTGATGGGCCAGGGCGTCAACATGATCAGCGGCGACTACTCGCGTGGCGCGAGCGGCTACTGGGTCGAAGGCGGCCGCATCGCGTATCCGGTCGAGGAGGTCACGATCGCCGGCAACCTGCTGACCATGCTCGACAACATCGTCGCGGTGGGGTCGGACGTGCTGACGAGCGGCAGCCGCGGCACCGGATCGATCCTGATCGAGTCGATGACGGTGGCGGGGAACTGATCGGCGCGGTTCAGGCGGACAACGACGCACGCGCTCCCTCGGACACGAGCGCGACGCACGGGTGGCGGATGCGGCGCTCGACCGAGATCGCGAAGAACTCCTCGACGACCTCGTCGGTGCGCCCGATGCAGCGCACCCCGTAGCGCGTCTCGACGTCGGACTCGATCGCCGACGGCGCGATGAAGGCGCCCTGACCGCCCTGCCCGAAGGCTTTCATCAGCGCGCTGTCGTCGAAGACGCCGACGATGTCGGGACGCAGTCCGCGCACGTCGAGCCAGCGCCGGAGGCGCGACGCCACGGCCGTCTCCACCCCCGGTACGAGCAGCGGCATGTCCTGCAGCACCTGCGGGAACCGGCGTCGATGACGTCGGCGCAAGGTCGGCGCGGCGAAGAACGAGACGCCCGACTGTCCGAGCCGGTGATTGAACGCGCGAAAGCCGGTGCCCGGCGGCATCGGCGCATCGGAGATGACGAGGTCGATGCGATGCGCCGCCAGCTCGCCGAGCAGCGCGACCGCCTTGCCCGACACGCTGACGATGCGCACCGCGCTACCGAGCCGCGTTGCCGGCTCGAGCAGCCGGTAGGCGAGCGACTTCGGCACCGCCTCGATGACGCCCACGCGAAATTCGATCACGTCGCTGCCCGCGCGGCCCTCGCGAAAGCGGTCCTCGAGTTCGCCGCCGAGCGAGAAGATGGCGTCGGCGAAACGCAGCGCCGTGTGGCCGTCGTCGGTCAGTTCGAGCCCGCGCCCGGCCTTGCGGAACAACGGTCGGCCGAGCTCGGTCTCGAGCAGGCGGATCTGGCCGCTCAACGTCTGCGGCGTCAGGTGGACTTCGCGGGCCGCGACGCCGAGGCCACCCATTCGGGCGACGCGCCAGAAGTAGTGCAGATGGCGGTAGTTCATCGGCAACAGTTCGATTATTCCGAACGATCCGCTCGAAACTTCGAATATACGCGCGGCGCGGCGTTCGCTACATTGGTTGCTCACCGTTCGTCGTTCCCTGCTCGTCGATCCGAACTGCAGCTCGACCCCGATGACCTTCGCCGCCAACCTGCTCAGCCCGCCGATCCTGTTCTTCCTGCTGGGGCTGACCGCCGTCTTCGTGCGGTCCAACCTCGAACTGCCCGATCCGGTTCCGAAGCTGCTGTCGCTGTACCTGCTGATGTCGCTCGGCTTCCGCGGCGGCGTCGAACTGTCGCAAGGCGGTTTCGAACCCGGCGCGCTCGCGACGCTGGCTGCGAGCTTCGCGATGGCGTGCCTCGTGCCGCTGTACGCGTTCACGTGGTTGCGCCGGCAGACCGACCGTCCGAATGCGGCGGCGCTGGCCGCCGCCTACGGATCGGTGAGCGCCGTCACCTTCGTGACGGCCAGCGACTTCCTCGGCAGCGCGGGACTGCCGCACGGCGGCCACATGGTCGCGGCGCTCGCGTTGATGGAGTCGCCGGCGATCGTGGTCGGTCTGCTCTTGGCACGCGGAGGCCGGACGGCCGGCAAGACGCCCGCCGCCGGTCCCGCGAGTAGCGCCGCCATCGATCCATTGCTGCCTCACCTGCGTCATGCGCTGGTCGACGGGACGGTCGTGGTGCTGCTCGGCAGCCTCGTCATCGGGCTCGTGACCGGCACCCGCGGCGACGAGGCGATCGCCCCGTTCACGCGCGGTCTCTTCCAGGGCGTGCTGTGCCTCTTCCTCCTCGACATGGGGATGGTCGCAGGACGGCGTCTCGCGGCGTCCGGCATGCCGCCCGGCTGGCTCGTCGTGGTCGCCATCGTGGTCCCGCTCGCCAATGCCGCCATCGGCGTGGCCGTGTCCCATGCGTTGTCCCTGCGGACCGGCGACGCATTCCTGTTCTGCGTGCTGTGCGCCAGCGCGTCGTACATTGCGGTTCCGGCGGCGATGCGGCAGGCGCTTCCGGAGGCCGACCCCGGCCTCTACGTGACCGCACCGATCGCCCTCACCTTTCCGTTCAACATCCTCGTCGGCATGCCCCTCTACCTCGCTGCCCTGCGGGCGACCGGAGGTTGAGCCGACGTCGTCCATCCCAGAAGGCGTCGCCCGATGCTGCCGTCCGACCATGCACAGCGCCGGCTCGCGGCCGATGAAGTCCACGCCCGCCCGACCGACGCGCTCGAAGCGCCGTTGCGGGCGAGCTTCGTCGCCGTCACGATCCGGCCCGACGAGCGGCATCGCGAGGTGGGTCACCTGGCCGCGCTGTGCGAATCGTTCGACGTGGCGCCGCCGGCGCCCGACGCGAGCCGCTTCCATGCGACCTTCGGTGCCGTCGATCTCAAGTGGGAGCGGCGCACCGAGTTCTCGACGTACACCTTCGTCGTCGCCGGCGCCGGCCCGCGACTCTTCCTCGATGCCGCGAGCACGCTGGTCGCGGACGGCTGGCTGGCCGGCGTGCCCGGCGAGACGATCGTCGCAGCCCACGCCGTGCTGTTCCGCGACGAGTCCGACGAGCTGCCGCATACGACGATCGAGGAGGCGTTCGGCCACAGCGAGGTGGCCGGGTCGCTGGTCGGCGATCAGGCCGGCCTGGTGCTGACCGACTTCCGCATCCATCCGGACGGCT
>CAXTPX010000555.1:0-3024 GCA_964246005.1 uncultured Burkholderiaceae bacterium
CGATCGGCACGACGCTGCTCGCGATCGCGCTGATCCTGATCGGCGCCGTGCTGTGGCCGCAGCTGCCGGTCGCCCCGCTGCCGCAGGTCGATTTCCCGACGATCCAGGTGTCGGCGACCCTGCCGGGCGCGAGTCCGGAGACGATGGCGTCGAACGTCGCGCAGCCGCTCGAGCGACAGTTCTCGCAGATCGCCGGGCTGTCGCAGATGACGTCGCAGAGCTCGCTCGGGACGTCGCAGATCACCATCCAGTTCGATCTGAACCGCAACATCGACGGTGCGGCACTCGACGTCCAGGCGGCGATCAATGCCGCCAGCGGACAGTTGCCGGCGAACCTGCCGAATCCGCCGACTTTCCGCAAGGTCAACCCGGCCGACTCCCCGATCCTCGTGATGTCGGTCCAGTCCGACACGCTGCCGTTGACGCAGGTCAACGACTACGCCGACAACATCCTCGCGCAGCAGATCTCGCAGATCACTGGCGTCGGCCTGGTCAACATCGGCGGCCAGCAGAAGCCTGCGATCCGCGTGCAGGTCGATCCGACCAAGCTCGCGGCGCTCGGCATCTCGCTCGAGGACGTGCGCGGCGTGATCGCGACGACGACCGTGAACCAGCCGACCGGCAACATCGACGGCAAGGACCAGAGCTTCACGGTCTACACGAACGACCAGGTCCTCGGCGCACAGCCGTGGAACGACGTGGTGCTCGCGTATCGCCGTGGCGCGCCGGTCCGCGTGCGCGACATCGGCGTCGCCATCGACGGGCCCGAGAACGTGAAGGTCGCGGCCTGGGCGTTCCGCGGCGCGGGCGCGCCGGCCGACAGCGAACTGCGCAACGATCGCACGATCATCCTCGCGATCACGAAGCAGCCGGGCGCGAACGTGCTCGAGACGGTCGACCGCATCGAGGCCGCGTTGCCGAAGCTGCGCGCTGCCATTCCGCCGACGGTCACCGTCGCTTCCATCAGCGACCGTTCGCAGAACATCCGCGCGTCGGTCAAGGACGTCGAGTTCACGCTGATCCTCACGATCGTCGCGGTCGTCGCGATCATCTTCGTCTTCCTGCGCGACGTCGCCGCGACCATCATCCCCGGCATCACCGTCCCGCTCGCGATCCTCGGCACCGCGGCGATCATGTACATCGTCGGCTACAGCCTCGACAACCTGTCGCTGATGGCGCTGACGATCGCGGTGGGCTTCGTCGTCGACGACGCGATCGTGATGCTCGAGAACATCTATCGCCACGTCGAGGAGGGCATGTCGCCGATGGACGCGGCGCTGAAGGGCGCGGGCGAGATCGGCTTCACGATCATCTCGATCTCGGTCTCGCTCGTCGCGGTCTTCATCCCGCTGTTGCTGATGGGCGGCATCGTCGGACGCCTGTTCCGCGAGTTCTCGGTGACGGTGACGCTGACGATCGTCGTGTCGGTGCTGGTGTCGTTGACGTTGACGCCGATGCTGTGCTCGCGCTTCCTGCACAACCAGCACGATCGGCGCCACGGCCGGCTGTACGTGCTGTTCGAGCGCGGCTTCGACGGGATGCTGGCCGGCTACAAGCGCGGGCTCGACGTCGTGCTGAAGCATTCGTTCATCACGCTGTGCGTCTTCTTCGCGACCCTGGCGCTCACCGTCGTGATGTTCATCCAGATCCCGAAGGGCTTCTTTCCACAGCAGGACACCGGGTTCATCTTCGGCTTCGTCGAGTCGTCGCAGGACGCATCGTTCAAGGCGACCAGCGCGCGGATGCAGAACATCGCCGAGATCATCAAGCAGGACCCCGACGTGGCCGGCTTCGCGATGCCGGTCGGCCAGACCACCGCGAACACCGGCAACATGTTCATCGGGCTGAAGCCGAAGGACGAGGGGCGTGAAGCGAGTGCCGACGAGATCATCGGCCGGCTGCGACCGAAGCTCGCGCAGGTGCAAGGCGTCACGGCGTTCCTGCAGGCCGGCCAGGACATCAACGTCGGCGGTCGCCTCTCGCGGACCCAGTACCAGTACACGTTGACCGACGCCAACCTCGACGAACTCAACACCTGGGCGCCGAAGATGCTCGATCGCTTCCGCCAGTTGAAGGAGATCACCGACGTCGCGTCCGACCAGCAGAACGCGGCCGCCGCGGCGACGCTGACGATCGATCGGGCACGCGCGTCGAGCTTCGGCATCACGCCGTCCCTGATCGACGCCACGCTGTACGACGCGATCGGCCAGCGCCAGGTCGCGCAGTACTTCACGCAGCTGAACAGCTACCACGTGATCCTCGAAGTCACGCCCGGCATGCAGGAGGACCCCGCCCTCTTCGACAAGCTCTACGTGACGTCGCCGATCACCGGGCAGCAGGTGCCGCTGTCCTCGTTCGTGCACGTCGACACGACGAAGACCGCGTACCTGTCGATCGGTCACCAGGGCCAGTTTCCCGCGGTGACGATCTCGTTCAACCTGGCACCGGGCTTCGCGCTCGGCGACGCGACGAAGGCGATCGATGCCGCGCAGCGCGAGATGAACACGCCGCTCGCATTGATCGGCAACTTCCAGGGAACGGCCAAGGCGTTCGGCGATTCGCTATCGTCGCAGCCGCTCCTGATCGCCGCCGCGCTGATCGCGGTCTACATCGTGCTCGGACTGCTCTACGAGAGCTACATCCATCCGCTGACGATCCTGTCGACGCTGCCGTCGGCGGGCCTGGGCGCGTTGCTGATCCTGCGCCTTGGCGGCTACGACCTCAGCGTGATCGCGCTGATCGGCATCATCCTGCTGATCGGCATCGTCAAGAAGAACGGGATCATGATGGTCGACTTCGCGCTGTCGGCCGAGCGCGAGCGCAACCTGTCGTCGCGCGATGCGATCTACGAGGCGTGCCTGCTGCGCTTCCGGCCGATCATGATGACGACGATGTGCGCGCTGATCAGCGGCCTGCCCCTGATGATCGGGCACGGCGCGGGGTCGGAGCTGCGTCGACCGCTCGGCTATGCGATGGTCGGCGGGCTGTTGCTGTCGCAGGTGCTGACGCTGTTCACGACACCGG
>CAXTPX010000556.1:0-3024 GCA_964246005.1 uncultured Burkholderiaceae bacterium
ATGCGATCTATCCGCAGTTCGCGACCCACAACGCGTACACGCTGGCGTGGGTGCGCGAGACCGCGCGCGGGATCGGCGTGCCCGAGAGCGACTACGAGTTCCAGTGCCTGCACGGGATGGGCGAGACGCTCTACGACCAGATCCTGACCGAGGGCTCGCCACTCGCCTGTCGTGTCTACGCACCGGTCGGCAGCCACGAGACGTTGCTCGCATACCTCGTGCGGCGTCTCCTCGAGAACGGCGCGAACACGTCGTTCGTCAATCGTATCGTCGACGCGCGCGTGCCGATCGCCGAGCTGGTCGAGGATCCGTTGCGGCAGGTTCGCGCGACCCGCGGCACCCCGCACCCGCACATCCCGTTGCCGGCCGCGTTGTACCCCGACGGCCGCCTCAACTCGACGGGCTTCGACGGCAGCAACGAGAGCGCGCTGCGGTCGATGGCCGGCGAGCTGGCCCGCTTCGACGACATGACCTGGTCGTTCGCGAGCGGCACGGGCGATTCGATCCGCAATCCCGCCGATGCGGCCGATCTCGTCGGCACCGCGCCGACGCTCGACGGTGCGGCGCTCGACGCGGCCGTGACACGCGCAGAAGCGGCGGCGCCGGCGTGGGCCAGTTCGCCGCCGAGCCGTCGTGCCGACCTGCTGCGCCGTTGCGCCGACGCGCTCGAGCTTCATCGGGCCGAACTGATCGCGCTCGCGGTCCGCGAGGCCGGCAAGACGTTCGGCAACGCGGTCGGCGAAGTGCGCGAGGCGGTCGACTTCTGCCGCTACTACGCGCTGCAGATCGCGAACGATGACGTCTCGAGCGACGTCGGCGGACCGCTCGTCTGCATCTCGCCGTGGAACTTCCCGCTCGCGATCTTCACCGGGCAGGTCGTCGCTGCCCTCGCGGCCGGACGCTGCGTGCTCGCGAAGCCCGCCGAGCAGACGCCGCTGATCGCGTTGCGCGCCGTTGCCCTGTTCCACGAAGCGGGCATCCCCGCCGACGTGCTGCAGGTCCTGCCCGGCGACGGCGAGGGCGTCGGTGCACCGCTGGTCGGGCATCCATCGATCGGCGGCGTTTTGTTCACCGGCTCGACCGACGTGGCGCGCTCGATCGCGAAGACGCTCGGCCTGCGCGGCGACGAGCCGGTCCTGGTCGCCGAGACCGGCGGCCAGAATGCGCTGATCGTCGACTCGAGCGCCCTGACCGAGCAGGTCGTCGGCGACGCCCTGGTCTCGGCGTTCGACTCGACCGGACAACGATGCTCGGCGCTGCGCATCCTGTGCCTGCAGGACGAGGTGTACGACGCGACGCTCGCGATGCTGCTTGGCGCGATGGCCGAGCTCGCCATCGGCGATCCCGGCCACCTCTCGACCGACGTCGGACCGACGATCGACCGCGAAGCGCGCGACCGGATCGTCGACCACATCGCGACGATGCGGGCGCGCGGGCATGCGATCCACACGTTGCCGCTCCCGGCCGGGGTCGACGGAACCTTCGTCGCACCCACGGTGATCGAGATCGACCGCATCGACGATGTCGCGAGCGAGGTCTTCGGACCGGTGCTGCACGTACTGCGCTGGCGCTTCGGCGCGCTCGACGCGCTGATCGACTCGATCAACGCGACCGGGTACGGCCTGACGATGGGCGTGCACAGCCGCATCGACGAACACATCGAGCGCGTGGCCGCACGCGCGCGGGTCGGCAACCTGTATGTCAATCGCACGCTGATCGGTGCGACGGTCGGCGTCCAGCCGTTCGGCGGCGAAGGCCTGTCGGGAACCGGACCGAAGGCGGGCGGGCCGTTCTATCTCGCGCGGCTCGCCGCCGCGACGGGCACGACGCATCGCTTCACGCCGTCGACCAGCGGACCGACCGCCTTCCCCCTCGAAGCGTTGCGCGCGGCGATCGCATCGTGCGACGCGCTCGATGCATCAGAGAGGCAACGGCTCGACACCCTGTGCGTCGCCTGCAGTGCGACGGCCGCGACGTTGACGACGATGGTCCTGCCCGGACCGACCGGCGAGGTCGACACGCTGAGCCTGCGACCGCGAGGACCGGTGGCGTGCGTCGCATCGTCGGTCGACGACCTGCTCGCACAGGTCATCGTCACGCGATCGTTCGGCGTCGTGCCGAGTGCATCGAGCACGCTGCTGCCGGCGCCATTGCATCCGTTCGCGACCGGTTGGGACGGTCGCATCGAAGCGCTCGCCGACCTCGAAGTCGTGCTGATCGCTGGACCCGACGCCGAACGCCGGCGCACCAAAGCGGCGTGCGCTGCACGTCCGGGCGCCATCGTCGCGGTCATTCCATGGGACATCGGCACCGACCCCGTGCTTCATGCCTGGCGGCTGACGCGCGAGTTCGCGGAAAGCGTCAACACAGCCGCAGCAGGAGGAAACGCGTCGCTGATGACGCTCGAGGAGCGCTGAGCTTCGCGGCGAGAGAAGATCCGCTGCTAAGATGCCCTCCGCTTGGGCATGCCTATTGCGTATGCACGGCAGCGGTCGTCGGGTCATCGACGCCCGAGTTCGCGCAATGCCACCGGAATCAACGCCGGACCCGACGCCGGACCATCGATGGAAATCTTCTTTCAGCAGATCATCAACGGCCTCGTCCTCGGCAGCATCTATGCGCTGATCGCCCTCGGCTACACGATGGTCTACGGCATCCTCAACCTGATCAACTTCGCGCACGGCGACGTGCTGATGGTCGGGGCGCTGACCGCGTACGCGGTCGTGAGCGGGTTGCACTCGGTGGCGCCGGGCGTGCCCGGGCCGGTGCTGCTGGTCGCCGGACTCGTCGTCGCGATCCCGGTGTGCATCCTCGTCAACGTCACGATCGAGCGCGTCGCTTATCGACCGCTGCGAAACGCGCCACGCCTCGCGCCGCTGATCACCGCGATCGGCGTGTCCATCATCCTGCAGACGCTCGCGATGATCATCTTCGGGCGCAACTACAAGGTGTTCCCGCCGCTGTTGCCGAACGACTCGATCGACGTGTTCGGCGCGCTGATCACGCCGACGCAGATCATGATCC
>CAXTPX010000557.1:0-3023 GCA_964246005.1 uncultured Burkholderiaceae bacterium
AGGCGCATGAACAGCCGGTCCCCGTCCTCGCGAGGACGATCGAGCATGCGCTCGCCGGCGTGATCGGCGCGTCGAGCGCGCGGCTCGTCCTGCGCACCACGCTGCAGGGCAAGAACATGCGGCCCGAAGACGTGGTTCGCCTGCTCGACGACACGTCGCACGCGATCCTGTTCACGCGCGAACTAATGCGCACGGCGCTCGAACATCTGCCGCAGGGGATCAGCGTCGTCGTCGACGAACTGAAGCTGGTCGCATGGAACCAGCGCTACACGGACCTGTTCTGCTATCCGCCGGAGCTCGCGGTCGTCGGTCGGCCGATCGAGGACCTGATCCGCTTCAACGCACGCCGCGGCTGGCTCGTCACCGACGACATCGAACGCAGCATCGCGCGGCGGCTCGAGTACATGCGCGCCGGCGCCGCGTACACGCACGAACGCCAGATGCCGAACGGCGTCGTGCTGGAAATGCGCGGCAATCCCTTCCCCGGCGGCGGGTTCGTCACCAGTTACTCGGACGTGACCGCCTACAAGCAGGTGCAGGCCGCGCTGCAGGAAGCGAACGCGTCGCTCGAACAGCGGGTCGACGAACGGACCACCGAGCTGCGGCAACTCAACACGGAACTTGCCGAATCCAAAATCGAACTGGAACGCGCCCATCTGTCGAAGACCCGCTTCCTGGCGGCCGCGTCCCACGACCTCGCGCAGCCGATCACGGCCGCGCGGCTGTTCATCTCGTCGGTGGACAAGACCCAGGCGCCGCAGCCGATCGTGTCGCTGCTGTCGATGGCCGAGGGCGCGCTGGGCTCGGCCGAGGAGACGCTGAAGAGCCTGCTCGACTTCAATCGCCTCGACGGCCGATCGGAGCGCTGCAGGATCGAGCACTTCGAACTGGAGCCGCTGATCCGGTCGCTGGTGGACGACTTCGCGATGGCGGCACGGCAGAAGAATCTCGCGCTGCGAATGGCCAACTGCAGCCACGTCGTCGTCTCGGACGCGCACCTTCTCAGGCGCGTGCTGCAGAACTTTCTGTCGAACGCGATCCGCTACACCGATGCCGGCCGCATCCTCGTCGGCTGCCGCCGTCAAGGGGCGCGGCTGTCGGTCCACGTGATCGACAGCGGTCGCGGCATCGACGAGGCCCTGCATCAAGACATCTTCCAGGAGTACCGCCGCTTCAACCAGGACGACCACATTGCCCGCGAAGGACTGGGCCTCGGCCTCGCGATTGCCAGTCGGATCTCGGTGCTACTCGACCATCCGATCACGCTCCGATCGATCCTGCACAAGGGCAGCGACTTCGCGATCTCGGTGCCGCTCGGAGAGCGGGCGACCATCGCGACCCAAGCGCAGCGTCCGCCGGTGCCAGCCAACGGATTCGCCGGCAAGTCGGTCTGCTGCATCGACGACGAACCGCAGGTTCTCGAGGGGCTGCTCGCGTTGCTCGACAGCTGGGGCTGCAACGCGTCTGGACATGCGCTGGTGGAATCGGCCCTGCAAGCCGCGGCCGAGCGGCGCAGCGCCCCCGACCTGCTGATCATCGACTACCACCTCGACGGCGATCACAAGGGCTTCGAGGTCGCGAAGCGCCTGCGCGCGATCTGGCAGCGCGACGTCCCAGTGATCGTGGTCACGGCGGCCGACGTCCGCGAGGAACACGGCGATGCAGAGCCCGGCACCGTACGCATCATCCGCAAGCCGTTGAAGCCCGGATTGCTCAGGGCGGTGATGGACGCGTCGATGGGCTGAACTCATCGCCGGCGCTGTCGACGTCGATCACGCCGTGCAGTTGCAACGCGCGCTGCGCGAGGATCGCCGCCTGGGTCCGTCTCTGCATGCCGAGCTTCAGCAGCACTGCGGTGATGTGCGCCTTCACGGTCGCCTCGGTGATCTGCAGCCGGTTGGCCACCGCCTTGTTGCTGTCGCCTTCGGCGATCATCACCAGGACATTGAGCTGCTGCGGCGTCAACGATCGCAGCTTGCGGAACTGCTCGATCTCCGACTCCTGCAACAAGTCGCTGGCCGAGCGCTGAACCGGTCGGACGACGTTGCCATCGAGCACGCTGCGCACGCCGGCGCCGACCATCTCCACCGGCGCCGACTTCACGATGTAGCCCGACGCCCCGAGCAGCAGCGCCCGATCGACCGCGGCCGGGTCCTCGGTGGCCGAGACGACGATCACCGGAATCTCTGGGAACTGACCGCGCAACCGGACCAGCGCCGAGAAACCCTGGGCATCTGGCATCTTGAGGTCGAGCAGGACCACGTCCACGCTGCGCTCGTCGACGAGCAGGTCCACCAGTTCAGCGACCGACGCCGCTTCCAGGATGTGGACGCCCCGCAGATGCGCCGCGATCGCCTCCTTCAAGGCGGCCCGCATCAGCGGATGATCGTCGGCGATGACGATGCGAATCACGTCCATGCTCCGTGTCTCCCGGCCGTGATCCCGAGGAGACCCGGCCCTATTCGTTCTTGGTGATGTCGACGTCCTTGGTCTCCCGCACGAACAGCATGCCGACGACGAACGTGATGCCGGCGAAGAGGACGGGATACCACAGCCCGTTGTACATGTTGCCCGTCTGCGCGACGATCGCGAGGCCGGTCGCCGGCAGCAGCCCGCCGAACCATCCATTGCCGATGTGATAAGGCAGGCTCATCGAAGAATAGCGAATCCGCGTCGGGAACATCTCGACGAGCATCGCGGCGATCGGCCCGTAGACCATCGTCACGTAGAACACGACTACGAAAAGGATGGCAATGATCAGCGGCTTGTTCATTTTGGCCGGGTCGGCCTTGGTTGGATAGCCGTGTTCCTTAAGGGCCGCGGCGACGGACGCCTTGAACGCGGCGTCCTTTGCCTTCGCGTCCGCCGGTGCCAAGCCCTTCGATGAGTAAGACTCGACGGTCTTTTCACCGATCGTGATGCGCGCGTTGCCGTTACCGGCGACGTTGTCGTAGCTCACCGAACTGGCCGACAGCGTCTGCTTCGCGATATCGCAGGAGCTGGTGAATTTGGACGTGCCCGTT
>CAXTPX010000558.1:0-3012 GCA_964246005.1 uncultured Burkholderiaceae bacterium
GACGCCGAGCCCGATCGAGGGGTCGGCGAACGCATCCTCGTGGTGGAGGACGACACGGCGGTCCGGGCGCTGGTCGTCACGGTCCTCGTCGAACTCGGCTACGAGGCGCTCGAAGCCGAGGACGCGCGGGCCGCGCTCGAGGTGCTCGGGACGGATGAACGGATCGACCTGCTGATCTCGGACGTGGGCCTGCCCGGGATGAACGGCCGGCAGCTCGCCGACATCGCGCGGGCCAGCCGACCGGACTTGCGGGTGCTCTTCATCACCGGCTATGCGGGGGCCGAGCGCAGTCGCCTGAGCGAACTCGATCAAGGCATGTCGGTGATGACGAAGCCGTTTCCGATCGAGGTGCTGGCCGAGCGGGTCCGGACGCTGATGCGATAGGGCGCGACACCGGACGTTCAGGGACGACCTGGTCACTCCATGTGCATGTCGCCCGCGGCGCCCCGCTCCTGCACGTGCAACTCGACGTCGACCGTGCCGGCCTTCTCGAACGTCAGCTTGACCGGGATCTTGTCGCCGACCTTCAGCGGCTGTTTGATGCCGATCATCATCAGGTGATAGCCGCCGCCCGGCGCCATGTCGACGTGGCCGCCGGCCGGGATCACGATGCCGGCGACCTGTCGCATCCGCATGATGTTGTTGTCCATCGACATCGTGTGGATTTCGACGTGGTCCGCCAGGGGCGACGACACGCCGACGAGCCGGTCGTCGGTCGCGCCCTTGTTCGACAGCTGCTTGATGTAGCCGGCGCCGGTGGTCGCGCCTGCGGGCGTGGGCACCGCATACGGATGCGCGATGCCGATGTCGCGGAGCGTGTAGCCATGGGCCTGCGCGAGCGACGTCATGGCGACGAAGGCGCAGCCGATCAGGCGGGCGACGAGAGGGGTGGGGCGATAGGACATGTCGGATTCCCGGGAAGCTCAGAGGTCGTAACCCAGCTCGGCGAGCCAGGTGCGCTGCGGGTAAGGGTGGAAGGCCCAGTACTTCCTGTTGTTGAGGTTGTCGATGCCAACCGACCCCGACCAGTTCCGGTCGAAGCGGTAGCGCACGCGCGTGTCGACGACGAAGAAGCTCGAGAAGCCCGTGTACGTGAAGGCGTTCGGGTCGCTGTTGTCGAGCGTGCCGTACTGCCGGCCGCTGTAGCGCGCGCCGAGCGTTGCGGTCAGCGCGTCGGACGCGTGCCAGACGCCGAGCAGGTTCGCGCGCCAGTCCGGCACGCGCGGCTGCAGCTTGCCCACGGCCGCCGGAAAGTTGGCGTCGGCCGTGATCGTCGACCATGCGCGTGTCACGCTGGCGGCGAGATCGACGCCGTTGAACAGCAGGTCGCGCGACGTGGCCGAGAGCTCGATCCCGTTGGTGCGGATCGCATCGACATTCTGGACGTTCGTCACGTTCGGCGTGACGTTGACGTTGGTCTGCGAGTACAGCGCGTCGTGGGTACGTTCGTGGAAGCACGTCAGCCGGACGCTGGTCTTGTCCACGTTGCG
Organism: uncultured Burkholderiaceae bacterium; assembly: GCA_964246005.1. Classification (GTDB taxonomy): domain Bacteria; phylum Pseudomonadota; class Gammaproteobacteria; order Burkholderiales; family Burkholderiaceae_D; genus CAHJXF01. Next base: position 1,491 of record CAXTPX010000558.1, read on the forward strand.
CTCGGCCGTCAGCTCGGAGGTCCACGACCGTTCGGGCCGCAGATTCGGGTCGTTGTTGGTGATGACGTTGCCGACGATCGCGCCCTGGTACAGCTCGGAGACCGTCGGGAAGCGGATCGCACGGCCGACCGATGCCTTGAACGCCCAATCCGGCACCCCGTTGTAGCCGACCGCCGCCTTCGGCGAGACGTCGCCCTGCCGTCGGCTGCCGTACGTGAGCAGGCTCGTCGCGTTGGCGATCTGCCCGTCGTGCGCGGTCCAGCGCTCGCCGCGCAGGCCGACGATCGCCTTCCAGTCGGGCGCGAAGCGCCACGCGTCCTGCAACCAAAGGCTCGTCAGGTCGGTATCGCCGTTGAACTGTGCCGAGGTCGACGTCGGCCCGCCGGCGATCCAGTCGGTCGTCGGACTGACGCGGGTCCGCAGCTTGAACGCGTCGCGCTGGACGCCGAACTCGACGACGTGGGTGTCGACACCCGGCTCCGGCCGCCACGTCGCCTTCGTCGCGAGCGTGATCCACCCCGTGCCCTTGCCGTCGGTGATCGTGCCGGCGCCGGAGGCAGACGCCGACGGCACCGGCACGGTCGATGTCCGCACGATGTCTTCCTGATACGCGTACAGGCTGGCGTTGGCCGCGAAGTCCCAGGTCGACCGCGTATCGCTCTTGATCGACAGACCGTGCGCGTCGTGCTCGAACTGGCTGCGCGTCGGCGCGAAGTCGCTGGCGGTCAGCGCATACGAGAGACCGTCGATCGACACGTTGCCCGAGTACACCGGGTTGCCCGCGGCGTCGCGCAGGTACGACGCGGTCGAGCGGACGGAGTCGTTCTTCCACGTGCCGAAGACATAGGTCGCGGTCACTGCCGGGGCGAGGTCGTAGGAGACCTTGAGCTTCGCGTGGTCCTGGGTCGTGTGGGTCTGCGTCGTCGACCCGAGCAGGTACCAGTTCTGGTACTTCGGGTTCTGGTCGAAGAACGCGCCGGTTACCGGCACGCCCGGTCCTCCCGGCACGCCGGCCGACTGCAGGCGGTTCGCGAACGAGACCGGCTGCCCCTCGCTGTCGAGGCGCGTCGCGTCGACCCACCACGCGAACGGACCCGAGCGGCTGCCCAGCGCGACGCTGCCTTCTCCGCCGCCGTAGCGTCCGTCGATGGCGCGTTCGCGAAAGTGCTGGTTGAAGAAGTCGAGCTTCGCGTGCGCCTCGGTCCCGGTCGGCATGCGCGTCACGAAGTCGACCACCGCGCCGACCGAGTTGCCCGGATAGGCGGCCGAGAACGGCCCGTACAACACGTCCACCCGTTCGATCTCCTCGGGCATGACGAGGCCCCAGCGCGGCGTGAAGCTCGCCCCGTTGCCGAGCAGGTTCGACAGCAGCATGCCGTCGGCATAGACCAGCGACCGCGCGCTGTTGCCGGTGCCCGAGGCGCGCGAGCCGAGCACCGCATGGTCGTAGTCGCCGATGTAGCGCTTCCGCACGGTCAGGCTCGGGAAGTACTTGAGCACGTCTTCCGCATCGGTCGCGTTG
>CAXTPX010000559.1:0-3009 GCA_964246005.1 uncultured Burkholderiaceae bacterium
CCGCGTACATGTTGCCGAACAACCGCATCGCGAGCGACACGGTCTTCGCGACGAACTCGATCAGGTTCATGAACACGTTGGCGATGCCGAGCAGGACCAGGAAGATCGGGTTCTTGCTGGTGCCGAACGGCGCCGTGTACAGCTCGTGGGTCCAGCCGCCCGCGCCCTTGATCTTGATGTTGTAGTAGAGCATCAGGATCAGCACGCCGAGTGCGATACCGAACGTGGCGTTGAGGTCGGCCGTCGGCACGACGCGGAAGTACTCGACGCTGTGCTCGATGCCGATCCAGCCGAACACCTTGTGAATCAGGTCGACCGGCAGGAAGTCGAGCGAATTCATCAACAGCACCCAGACGAAGACCGTCAGGGCGAGCGGTGCGATGAAGGTGCGATTGCCGTGAACGATGGCCTTCGATTGATCCTCGACCATCTCGACGACCGTCTCGACCATCGACTGGAAGCGGCCCGGTACACCGGATGTCGCGCGGCGCGCAGCGAAGATCAGCAAGGCACAGCTGAAGATGGCGATGCCGATCGACCAGATCAACGTGTCGATGTTGACGACCGACATGTCGATGATGCCCTTCTGCGTCCCGGACGTCAGATGGGTCAGGTGATGAACGATGTATTCGGACGCCGTGGGCGCGTGTTCGATCGCGATGTCTTCGCTAGCCATGCGTATGTCGCTCGCCTATGTTGTCGAGGTCCGGTACGGTTCACGCGCGTGCCTATGCGCCATGACGTCCGAACGCGAACATCAAAAAGTAACTTTTCAAAGCTGCGATGAAACCGACGATCATTGCGAGCCAGTTCAGATCGGGGTCAGCGACCCCGATCGCGCAAAGCATCAGGACCGTCAACACCAGCTTCGCGAACTCGCCGATGAAAAAACCCGAGACGGTCGCGCCGCCGGGCCGGCGCAAGTCGATCGCGAGCCGCACCGCGAACAACGCACTCGGCACGACGCAGGCAAGGCCGCCGAGCATGGCCGAAAGCGCCGCATTCGCGCCCCCCACCAGCGCCGCCAAGGCGCTGACGACCAGCGTCATCGTTACCTGCAGGAGAACCGCCTTGACCATCGCGCGGACCTCTCACCATCGACTGCGTCTCGACCGCGCCGTTACCCGGAAGCGTCGGCCGGATTCGCTCGACTGCAGCGAAGGAAAAAGCCGCTCTAATTTCAGACGCAAAGCCGCGAGATGATACTTTTTAAAACAGGTCCGCGTCAAACCGCGCAGGACCCGATCGGCTGATCGCCTTACGACGATTCCTCGAATTGCCGAAGAAAACACTCAAGAGCCGTGGGGAATGATCCGATGGTTGATGTCACGGTTCCCGGCTACCCTCTCGGTCTGTCCGGCCGCCGGGGCCCGACCTTCCGCTGCGCTCGCTCATGACCCAATCCCCGTCCGCCCTTGCCGAAACGTTCACGATCGACTGGCCGGAACCTGCGCACCTGCGGCTCGACTCGAAGAACGGCGCCGCGGAGGCCTGCGAGATCGAGTTCAACGACGGCAGCGTCGAACGGGGCGAGTTGCTGCGCTTCACCGGTCGCGACGAGCACCTCGTCTTCCGGCCGCACGCCGACCATCCGCGCTATCCCTCGAAGATCGTCGTTCGCAACACGCGCTTCAAGCGCCTTCGATTGCTTGATACCGTCGTTGCCAGGCCGCTCGAAGTCGGGCTGCTCGGTGATGCGGACGCCTCGCTGGCATCGTCGCAAGTGCACGTCTACAACGTGGAGTTCTCCGATCACGAGATCGAGTCGGGCGACACGTCGGGGTATGTGCACAACAACATCGGTGTCTTCCTCTATTTCAGTCGGCAGGGCGATTCCCTCGAGCGCGTCTTCATCCCCGAAGCGGCGATCGCCTATTTCCAGGCCGGCGATCCGATCGGGCGCGTCCTGGTCGAGGAGAACGCGGTCAGCGAAGAACAGTTGCAGGCTGCAGTCGAGAAGCAGCAGGAGATGCGGAAGCTGGTCCTCGGCGACTACCTGATCGCCGAAGGCCTCATCACGGCCGGACAGCTCGACGAAGCGCTCGCGCACCAGCGGATCAAGCCCAGCCTGCGCCTGGGCGAGGCGTTGATCGAGCTGGGCGCCGTCGCGCCCGAGGCGCTGCAGATCGCGCTGTCGCGGCAGCGCGCGAATCGCGGACGACCGCTCGGCCAGATCCTGATCGACATGGGCGTCGTCGATGCGGACACGCTCAACAAGATCCACGCGAAGAAGATGGGCCATCACTTCGTGTCGCTGGCCAACTTCACGGTGTCCGAAGAGGCGTTGCGTGCGGTCTCCGCAAGTGCGGCGCGGCGCCTCGGCATCGTGCCGCTCTCGATCGAACACGGCGACCTGATCGTCGCAGCCGAGAGCCAGCTCGATTCGGCCGCGGTCAACGAATTGACCTTGCTGGCGCGCATGCGGATCGTCCAGGTGTTGGCGCTCGGCAGCGAGATCGAGGCGCGCCGGACGGAAGCGTACGGCGACGGGGCGGAAAAGAACTTCCTGCTCGATGCCTCCGCGATCCACTTCGAGAGCATGGACGTCGCTGCCGCGAGCGGGGTCGACGAAGACCCTTACAGCCAGCACGCAGCCGACTTCACGGAGTCGCTCGAGGGGGCGACGGACCCGCACCTCCTGGAAGCCATCGACCGGGCGCTGCGGGCGGTCGAAGGCGGCGGCGTGCTCGACATCCGCATCGAGTCACAGCAGGGCCAGCGGACCACGCACATTCGCTTCCAGCGCGACGCCTGACATCGCGGACGGGCTACTCTGTGCGGGCACGCATCGCATTCAGGACGCCGTCGAGCTGGTCCAGGTCGGCGAAATCGATCAGCACCTGTCCGCCGCGGCCGCGTAGACGGATCTCGACCTTCGTCGCCAGTGCATCGGACAACTCCGTCTCGAGCCGCGCAAGATCGGCGTTCCGCGACGCCCCATTCGCTGGACGGGAGGGACGTGACGACGACAGCGTGAAGTCGGCTCCGACGCGCGCGACCAGGCGCTCG
>CAXTPX010000560.1:0-3002 GCA_964246005.1 uncultured Burkholderiaceae bacterium
GCTGCTGCGCGGCAGCGGCAAGACCGAGATCGAGGACCTGTTCGGCAACCACTCTCTGCTCGCGAGCGGCCTGGCGGCGGCGGGGCTGCTGATCGTCTGGTCGGGCCTGAAGGATCTCGGGGCTCGCGGCACCGACGACGTCGGCGTCCGGAGCGCTCTGTGGATCGGCGCGGTCCAGGGGCTGTGCCTGCCGGTCCGCGGCTTCTCGCGATCCGGCGCGACGGTGTCGACCGGTCTGCTGCTGCGCGTCGCCCGCGACCGCGCCGAGGAGTTCAGCTTCGCGCTCGCGGTGGTGCTCACGCCGGCCGTCATCGTCAAGGAAGGCTATCGCTTCTGGAAGGCCAGCGCCGCGGTGCCGCAGGGGCAGGTCGACTGGGTTCATCTGCTGACGCCCAGTGCGGTGGGAATGGTCTTCAGCTTCGCGGCCGGGCTGCTGGCGCTGCGCTGGCTGTCGAACTGGCTCGGCGAAGGGCGCTGGCATTACTTCGGCTTCTACTGCCTCGCGGTCTCGGCCTGCCTGTTCATCTTCGGCGGCAACCTCGCATGAGGCGGCGCACGCTGCCGGTCGCGGACCGCATCGTCGTCGCATGCGCATCGTCACGGCGCAGCGTGACGCGCGATCGTCCAGGGCGGACGTCGAGTCGCCCATGATCGAAGCGGCGTCGCGCCCTGTCGTATCGGCTGATGCCGCAGGAGCGAGCACGCTCGACGCCGCGCTCGCCATCCTGCACCGCGTCTTCGGCTACACGTCGTTCCGGGGCCATCAGGGCGATGCGATCGTTCACGTCGCCGACGGCGGCGATGCACTGATCCTGATGCCGACGGGCGCCGGCAAGTCGCTCTGCTACCAGATCCCCGCGCTGGTTCGGAAGCAGCGCGGCCTCGGCTGCGGCGTCGTGGTGTCGCCGCTGATCGCGCTGATGCAGGACCAGGTCTCGGCGTTGAAGGAGAGCGGCGTGCGCGCCGCGTTCCTCAACTCGACGCTGTCCGCGCAACGCGCGTCGGAGGTCGAGCGCGACTTCCGCAGCGGCGCGCTCGATCTGCTGTACGTCGCGCCCGAGCGTCTGCTCACCGAGCGCTGCCTGCAACTGCTGTCGTCGGCGCCGGTATCGCTGTTCGCGATCGACGAGGCGCATTGCGTGTCGCAGTGGGGCCACGACTTCCGGCCCGAGTACATGCAGCTCGCGCTCCTCGGCAAGCGCTTCCCCGACGTGCCGCGGCTCGCGCTCACCGCGACCGCGGACCCGGCGACGCGCATCGAGATCGTCGAGCGGCTCGGCCTGTCGGACGGCAACGCCGCGGCGCGGGCGTTCGTCTCGAGCTTCGACCGCCCGAACATCCGCTACGAGATCGTCGAGAAGCTCGACGCGCGCCAGCAGCTGATCGACTTCATCCGCGCCGAGCATGCGGGCCACGCCGGCATCGTCTATTGCCTGTCGCGCCGCAAGGTCGACGAGACCGCGGCCTTCCTCGTGCAGAAGGGCATCGAGGCGCTGCCTTACCACGCGGGCATGGACAGCGAGGCGCGCGCGCGCAACCAGGCGCGCTTCCTGCGCGACGACGGCATCGTGATGGTGGCGACCATTGCATTCGGCATGGGCATCGACAAGCCCGACGTGCGCTTCGTCGCGCACCTCGACCTGCCGAAGAGCATCGAAGGCTATTACCAGGAGACCGGTCGCGCGGGACGCGACGGCGACGCGTCGGATGCTTGGATGGCGTACGGGCTGCAGGACGTCGTGCAGCTGCGCCGCATGATCGACGAGTCCGACGCGAGCGACCAGTACAAGCGTGTCTCGGGCGCGAAGCTCGACGCGATGCTCGGCCTGTGCGAAACCGCGACCTGCCGTCGCGCGATGCTGCTGTCGTACTTCGGCGAGGACGATGCCGCGGCGTCCGGTGAAAGAAGGCAGTGCGGCAACTGCGACAACTGCGTCGTGCCGCCGGAGACCTTCGACGCGACCGTGGCCGTACAGCAGCTGCTGTCGTGCATCTACCGTCTTCAGAAGGAACGCAACCAGAGCTTCGGCGCGCTGCACGTGATCGCGATCCTGCGCGGGGAGAAGAGCGGGCGGAGCGGCGAGAAGATCACGCAGTGGAACCACGATGCCCTGTCGACCTTCGGCATCGGTGCGGACCGGAGCGAACTCGAGTGGCGCGCCATCGTCCGCCAGTGCATCGCGTTCGGCCTCGTCGACGTCGATCACGAAACCTACGGCACGTTGCACCTGACAGCGAAGAGTCGAGCGGTGCTGCGCGGGGAAGAAGCCATTCTCCTGCGCCGTTTCGAAGGCGATGCGAAGCGCGGCAGGGCCAAGCGTCGGCGTGACCTCGATCCGACCGACGGGCTCGATGCGACCGGCAGCGCGCTGTTCGACGCCCTGCGTTCGTGGCGCCTCGCGACGTCGCGCGAACACGGCGTGCCGGCCTACGTCATCTTCCACGACGGCACGCTGAAGGAGATCGCGCGGGCACGCCCGACGACGATCACGGCGCTGGGCGAAGTGTCGGGCGTCGGCGAGAAGAAGCTCGAGGCCTACGGCCGCGACATCGTCGCGCTGGTCGAGCGGTCGGAGGGCGTGGTGGAGTAGGGCTCCGAAGTTTCAATACCGATTGACACCGACCTTCGTCGAGGCGCATCGCATGCAGGACAGCAGCCGTCGTTCCCTGGTCTTCACCGGCAGCGGCGCCGGCTACTTCCGCATCTGGATCGTCAACCTGCTGCTGTCGATCGTCACGATCGGTCTGTACACGCCGTGGGCGAAGGTGCGTCGCATCCGGTACTTCTACGGCAACACGCAGCTCGACGGCTCGCCGTTCGAGTTCCACGGGCGGCCGCTCGCGTTGCTGTGGGGACGTCTGCTCGGCCTCGTGCTGCTGGCCGCCTATTCGCAGACCGCGAAGTTCTCGGTGACGCTGTGGCTCGTCGTCGTCGCCGGACTGGTCGCGCTGTTCCCGTGGCTGCTGTGGAAGTCGCTGCGCTTCCGGCTCGCGAACTCGAG
>CAXTPX010000561.1:0-2999 GCA_964246005.1 uncultured Burkholderiaceae bacterium
AGCGCGCGGCGTGATCATTTACACCGAATACGTCGCGTCCGGCGTCGAGCTCGATCGGCTGGACAAGGCGGCGCGCTGAGCGTGTCCAGGCACTAACAGGCACCGTCGCTCCCGCGTAGGCGGAGGCCAGCGTCGTGCCTTGCCGGCGAACGCCGCCGGGTTCCCGCGTTCGCGGGAACGACGGTCACGTCGTGCGCCGCTGCGTTCATAATTCTTCCTTTCGCCCACTGGATCCGTCGCCATGGACATCCTCGAATCTTCCCGCGCCGCCGTTCGCCAGCGCATCGCCCGTCTGCGTGCCGCGCTCGATCGACACGGCTTCGCGGCGGTGCTGATCCCCTCGTCCGATCCCCACCTCTCCGAATACCTGCCCGAGCGCTGGGCGAGCCGCGTGTGGGCGTCGGGCTTCTCGGGATCGGCCGGCACGCTGGTGGTCGCGCGCACGTTCGCGGCGGTCTGGGCCGACAGTCGCTACTGGGTGCAGGCCGATGCCGAACTCGCCGGCACCGGCATCGAGTCGATGCATGTCGCGGGCGCCGGTGGCACCGCGCACGTCGACTGGCTCGTCGAGCATCTCGACGCCGGCGATGTCGTCGCGGTCGACGGTACCGTGATCGGGCTCGCCGCTGCGCGACATCTGCGCGGCGCGCTCGCCGAACGCGGAATCTCGCTCGAAACCGGTGTCGACCTGCTCGACGAGGTCTGGTCCGACCGGCCCGCATTGCCGACGCCGCCGGTCTACCAGCACGAGCGTCCGTTCGCGCCGCGTTCTCGCGCGGACAAGCTCGCCGACGTCCGCGCCGCGATGACGACGGCCGGCGCCGACGCGCACTTCATCTCGACCCTCGACGACATCGCATGGCTGTTCAACCTGCGAGGCAAGGACGTCGAATACAACCCCGTGTTCATCGCGCACGCGCTCGTCGAGGCCGATGCGGCGACGCTGTTCATCGGCGACGGCAAGGTGCCGGCCGCGATCGGCGAGGCGCTGCGTCGTGACGGCGTGCAGGTCGCGACGTACGACACGGCACGCGCGGCGTTGGCGGCCCTCACGGCCGAGCGCGCGCTGCTGCTCGACCCGCGGCGCATCACGCTCGCGTTCCGCGAGGCGGTACCGGCTCACGTTCGCGTGATCGAAGCGGTCAACCCGTCGACGTTCGCGAAGTCGCAGAAGAGTGCGGACGAGGCGGCCAACGTGCGACGCGCGATGGAGCAGGACGGCGCGGCGCTGGCCGAGTTCTTCGCGTGGTTCGAGGTGGCGCTCGCGAAGGCCGAGACCGGTGGCGACGCGATCACCGAATTGACGATCGACGAGAAGATCACCGCGGCCCGCGCGCGGCGCGACGGCTTCGTGTCGCCGAGCTTCTCGACCATCGCCGGTTTCAACGCCAACGGCGCGATGCCGCACTACCGCGCGACCGAGGAATCCCATTCGACGATCGCGGGCGACGGGCTGTTGCTGATCGATTCGGGTGGCCAGTACACGTCGGGGACGACCGACATCACGCGGGTCGTGCCGGTCGGCAACGTGTCGGACGCGCAGAAGCGCGACTTCACGCTGGTGCTGAAGGGAATGATCGCGCTCGCGACCGCGCGCTTCCCGCGCGGCACGCGTTCCCCGAGCCTCGACGCGCTGGCGCGGGCGCCGATCTGGGCGGCCGGTGTCGACTACGGTCACGGAACGGGACACGGCGTCGGCTATTTCCTCAACGTGCACGAAGGGCCGCAGTCCATTTCGCCGCATGCACCACCCGAACCGCACACCGCGATGGAGCCCGGCATGATCACCTCGGACGAGCCTGGCATCTATCGGCCCGGGCAGTGGGGCGTCCGGATCGAGAACCTGGTGCTGGCCGTGCCCGCCCGCTTCGACGGGGCGGATGGCAACGGTCGCGGCGACTTCGGCGAGTTCCTCGAATTCGAGACGTTGACGCTGTGCCCGATCGACACGCGCTGCATCGATCGCGCGCTGCTGCGCGAGGACGAGCGGCGCTGGCTGAACGACTATCACGCGACGGTGCGGGTCCGCCTCACGCCGCTCGTCGCCGGTGCGGCCCACGAGTGGCTGATCGCACGGACGGTGCCGATCTGAAGATTGCGGGCTGTCGAGCGGCCCCGTCGGTCGCATCGCCCCCGCACCGTCAGCGAAGGTCGCATTGCGAACACGCAGCGCGAAGCGCGCGACCGATTGCGACTACCTTCTGGCCTGCGACCGGCGAGCCGGACACGCTTCACGCGGCTGCGCCGCCATGACCCAGGAGAAACACAGCATGAAGACAATGAGCCGGATCCTCGCGGCGACTGCTTGCGCCGTGCCACTGATCGCCCTCGCCCAAACGCCGGCGGTCGTCCCGGCCGATCAGCCGCGGTCGGACCTCGAACGGAAGCAGACGACCGAAACCGGCCAGGCGACGAAGTACGGCGGTCCGGGCACCAACACCGGTGGTTCGATGGGCAAGACCGACAGCGACAGCAAGACGAAGGCGAAGCCGATGTCGAAGACCGACGCGTCGAAGGGTGCGCAGACTGCACCCGGTGACGTGCCGACCTACCCGGCACCCGCGAAGGACGGCACGCCGACCAAGTGATCGACCGTTCCAACAGAAAAGCGGCCGTTGTCGGCCGCTTTTTTCGTGGCAGGCCGGATCGACCCGCTCAGCTGCGCTTCACCACGGCTCCGTAGATCACCAGGATCACGATCGCGCCGAGCAGCGCGGCGATGAAACCTGCATCCTGGTTCGGCCCGTAGAAGCCGACCGCCTGACCGACGAAACGCGCGAGCAGCGCGCCCGCGATGCCGAGGATCACCGTGAGGATGAACCCCATGTTCTCCTTGCCCGGGTGCAGGAACTTCGCGAGCACCCCGACGATGAACCCGATGACGATCGTGCCGATGATGCCCATACCCATGTCGCTGCTCCTGAAGTTTCGATGATGTGAATGCGATGGTCGTGCGTCGTTCAGGATGTGCGACCGACGGTCAAGCCGTCAGCGCCTTG
>CAXTPX010000562.1:0-2995 GCA_964246005.1 uncultured Burkholderiaceae bacterium
CGACCTCCGCGGTTTCGCCGATGACCACACCCAGGCCATGATCGATGAAGACGCGACGACCGATCGTCGCGCCCGGATGGATCTCGATGCCGGTCAGGAACCGCGCCCAGTACGACAACCATCGGCCGAGCCACAGCCAGTCGCGTTGCCAGCATGCGTGCGCGATGCGATGCAGGAACAGCGCATGCAGTCCGGGGTAGCAGGTGAGGACCTCCCACTGGCTGCGGGCCGCGGGGTCACGATCGCGGATGGTCGCGATGTCTTCGGAAAGGCGGGTGAACATCGGGCCATTCTAAGGGCGCGCTCGGAGGCTTGCCGAGCGGCGCCGAAGCGCGCTCAGCGGGGCGCGAACACCATCCCTTCCATCAGCCGTCGCGCGCTGCGGCTCATCACCGCGCGATCGACGTGCCAGGTGTCACCGCGCCGCTCGAGCACCGCGCCGACCGCGAGCACGCCGGACACGTGGCCGATCCGGGTCGGCACGCCCGGCAACGTTCGCGCGACTTCCGAGACGACGGTGCCGGGCAACGCGGCCGCCACGGCGAGCGCGATCGAGCCGGTGCCGGTGAACGCGTGATGCAGCTTGCCCATCGACACGATGCGGGCGACGACATCGATGCCGTCCCGGTCGATGTCGACGCCGGCGCTGCTGCGATACGCGACCGGTGGCGCGACGAATGCGATCTTCGGTGTCGCGGGTCGATCGCGCGTCGCTTCGTCGATGTTGCGCGCGAGGCCCATCGCGACCGCGGCACGCGCCCGGACCGTTTCGAGCCGCGCGAGCAGCTTCGCATCGCGGTTGACGGCGTCCGGCAGTTCGCGACCGGTCAGCATGAGCGACTCGGCGCGCACGAACACGGTCGGGCTGCCGGCATTGATCAGCGTCGCGCGAACCGAGCCCGCCCGTTCTGCGCCGTTCGCCGGAATCAGCGCTTCGAGCTCGGGCACGTGCAGCAGGTCGCACGCGTTGCCGGTGGGCAGGAGGCCGCCCGCGTCGTTGTCGGCGGGATCGACGAATTCGAGGCGGATCTCGGCAGCGCCGAACGGCACGCCGTCCTCGTGGAACGGGCCGGTCTCGACGACCCGGCCATCGCGCGTCGGCACGTGCGCGACGATCGCCTTGCCGATGTTCTGCTGCCAGATGCGGACCGTGGTCGCACTCGTCGTCGCTGCCTCGCCCCTGACCGGCGCCACCCAGCCGCGCGCGATCGCGAACGGACCGATCGCGGCGCTGAGGTTGCCGCAGTTGCCCGACCAGTCGATCAGCGGCCGGTCGATCGAGACCGCGCCGAACAGGAACTCGACGTCGCAGTCGGCGCGCAATGAAGGGGACGCGATCACGACCTTGCTCGTCGACGATGTCGCGCCGCCGAGTCCATCGGTCTGACGTTCGTACGGATCGGGACTGCCGAGCAGGCGAAGCAGCAGCGCGTCGCGTTGGCTCGGTCGCTGCATCAGGCCACGCGGCAGGTCGTCGGCCGCGATGAAGAGACCCTTGCTGGTGCCGCCACGCATCCAGGTCGCGCGGATCGCGAGAACGTCCGCATCGTTGCGAGTGCTCATCCTTCGTCCTTCGTTCGCAGCATCGCTTTCGCGATGCCCCGCAACCACTGCACCTCGTCACGTTCCAGACGCGCCCGCGCGAAGAGGCGGCGCAGGCGCGGCATCAGCTTCTTCGGGTTCGCGGGGTCGAGGTAGCCGATCGCGAGCAGCCCTCGCTCGAGATGATCGATCAGCGCCTCGCGTTCCTCGTGCGTGGCGGCCAGCGGCTCGTCGATGAGCGGTGCAGGCGTCGTCTGCGCGGCGAGCCTGCATTCGTAGGCCACGAGCTGCACGGCCTGCGCGAGGTTCAACGAGCCGTACACAGCCGACGTCTCGATGCGGCATCGTGCCTGGCAACGCAGCACATCGTCGTTCGAGAGGCCGTAGCGTTCACTGCCGAACACGAACGCGACGTCGCCGTCCGCGTTGCGCGCCCGCTTCGATGCTTCGGTCGCGGCGTCCCGCAAGGTCGCGAGCGGTGGCGCGTACTCGCGTTCGCGCGCGCTCATCGCGATCGCGTGGGTGCAGCCGGCCAGCGCGTCGTCGAGCGTCGCGTGAACCGACGAACGTTCGAGCAGGTCGTTCGCGCCGCTCGCGAACGCGATCGCGTCGGGCTGCGTCGTGACGTCCGCGTAGCGAGGCGTGACCAGCTCGAGTCGCGACAATCCCATGACCTTCATCGCGCGTGCGGCAGCGCCGACGTTGCCGGGGTGACTCGTTTCGACCAGCACGATGCGGATGCGGTCGAGGGCAGCCGACTCGCGGGGCGGTGTCAACCCGCACTCGCGCGAAGAGAGGCCGAATGACGTCGGATAGAATGCGGCGCTTCCGGAATGCGCCGTTCCGCCGGAAGCACGGACCGTCGCGTCGCGGCCGGCCTCGCTCTTTTCACCACCGTCCGAATACCCGGGTCCCGCGCCCACCACGCCATGTCATCCCTGCATCCCATGTTGAACACGGCCGTGAAGGCGGCGCGCCGTGCCGGCTCGATCATCAATCGCGCGAGCCTCGACCTCGAGCGCGTCAAGGTCAGTCGCAAGCAGCACAACGATTTCGTCACCGAGGTCGACGAAGCCGCCGAGAAGGCCATCATCGACGTGCTGCTGACCGCGTATCCGGACCATCGGATCCTAGCAGAGGAGAGTGGTCGTTCCGCAGGGCCGGAGGGCACGCCGGGCGCCTCCGCCGCGGCGATGGACAACGAGGCCGACAACCTGTGGGTCATCGATCCGCTCGACGGCACGACCAACTTCATCCACGGGTTCCCGCAGTACTGCGTGTCCATCGGGCTGCTGCAGAAGGGCGTCGTCACGCAGGGGGTGATCTACGATCCGAACCGCAACGATCTCTTCGTCGCCACCAAGGGCCGCGGCGCCTATCGCAACGATCGCCGCCTGAGCGTCTCGAAGCGCCATCGCATGAACGAGGCGCTGCTCGGCACCGGCTTCCCGTT
>CAXTPX010000563.1:0-2993 GCA_964246005.1 uncultured Burkholderiaceae bacterium
AGTTCGGCCGCGTCTACGTCTTCACCGGCTTCCCGTGGCTCGCGTCGGGCTACGCGCACGTCGCCGGTCCGCTCGCGGGCTACGCGCCGATCGTCGGCGTCTACGGCGTTTCGCTGTTCGCCGCGGCGATCGCGGCGACGATCGCGCTCGCCGCCGCGGCCGCACGTCAGCGCACGAACGACGGTCGCGTGCGCTCGCGCACGCTGTTGCTCGTGATCGTGGTGTTCGTGCTGCCGTTCGCGGGACATCTGTTGACCCGCACCGATTGGACGCGTACCTCGGGGCCGCCGATCAGCGTGCGCCTGCTGCAGGGCAACGTCGCGCAGGACATCAAGTTCGTGCCGGGTCACTTCGATCGCATCGTCGACGACTACCTCGCGGCCATCGAAGCGAAGCGGGCCGACCTGATCGTGTTGCCGGAGACCGCGTTCCCGGTGTTCCTGCAGGACCTGCCCGAGGACGTCGGCCAACGCCTCGCGCAGGCCGCCCGCTCGCTGAAGGCCGACATCGCGTTCGGCATCCCGATCCAGGAAAGCGAGACCCGCTACTTCAACAGCGTCGTCGCGATCGGTCCGTCGAGTGGAGCATCGAAGGACGCGTTGCCCGACGATCGCGCCGACGACCCTCTGGCCGGCCTGCACGCGCAGCGCTACGACAAGTCGCATCTCGTGCCGTTCGGCGAGTTCATCCCGACCGGCTTCCACTGGTTCGTGCGGCTGATGAACATGCCGCTCGGCGACTTCACGCGCGGCGCGACCGACCAGAAGCCGATGACGCTGGCCGGCAACCGCGTCGCGTTCAACGTCTGCTACGAGGACCTGTTCGGCGACGAGATCATCCGTCAGGCCGGCGACGCGAACATCCTCGTCAACGTCAGCAACGTCGCGTGGTTCGGCGACTCGATGGCATTGCCGCAGCACCTCGACATCAGTCGCATGCGATCGATCGAGACCGGCCGGCCGATGCTGCGCGCGACCAACACGGGGATGACCGCGTCGATCGATCCGCACGGCCGCGTGCTCGCGAAGCTCGCCCCGTTCACCGCAGGCTCGCTCGACGTTTCCGTGCAGGGCATGACCGGCGACACGCCGTACACCCGCTTCGGCAACGGGCCGGTCTACCTGCTGATCGTCCTGTCGCTGGTCGCGGGACTGTGGCTCACGCGCGCGGTCCGCGGCGGAACGATGACGACGCGTCGACGCTGAACGATCGGTGAAAGCGCAGCACCGGCGCACGTGCCGCTAAAATGCACCGCTGTGCCGTCGACTCATCGACCGTCACGCCCCTCATGAAGACCTTCCAGCAGATCATCCTCACGTTGCAGACCTATTGGGCCGAGCACGGCTGCGCGTTGCTGCAGCCGTTCGACATGGAGGTCGGGGCCGGCACCTCGCATCCTGCGACCTTCCTGCGCGCGCTCGGACCCGAGCCGTGGCGCGCCGCGTACGTGCAGCCGTCGCGACGGCCGAAGGACGGACGCTATGGCGAGAATCCCAACCGGCTGCAGCACTACTACCAGTACCAGGTCGTGCTGAAGCCCTCGCCGCCGGACATCCTCGACCTGTATCTCGGCTCGCTCGAGGCGCTCGGCTTCGACCTGCAGCAGAACGACGTGCGCTTCGTCGAGGACGACTGGGAGAACCCCACGCTGGGCGCGTGGGGACTCGGCTGGGAAGTGTGGATGAACGGCATGGAGATCACGCAGTTCACGTACTTCCAGCAGGTCGGCGGACTCGACTGCAAGCCGATCACCGGCGAGATCACGTACGGGCTCGAGCGCCTCGCGATGTACCTGCAGGGCAAGGACAACGTGTACGACCTCGTGTGGACCGAACACGACCGACGAGGCGAGAAGACGGTGCTCACGTACGGCGACGTCTATCACCAGAACGAGGTCGAGCAGTCGACCTACAACTTCGAACACAGCGACGTCGCGATGCTGCTCACGCATTTCGGCGACTACGAACGACAGGCCGGCGCGCTGATGGCCGCCGACCTCGCGCTGCCCGCGTACGAGATGGTGCTGAAGGCCGCGCACACGTTCAACCTGCTCGATGCGCGCGGCGCGATCTCCGTGACGGAGCGGGCCGCGTACATGGGCCGCATCCGCAAGCTGTCGCGCGCGGTGGCCGAGTCGTACTACGCGTCGCGCGAACGTCTGGGGTTTCCGATGTGCGCGGCGGTCCTTGACCCCACGCCCCTGCAGCGGGCCGCCTGATGGCGCGCGCCACGCTGCTGGTCGAGCTGCTGACGGAGGAGCTGCCGCCGAAGTCGCTGAAGGCGCTGGGCCGCGCGTTCGCCGAACGCATCGTCGAGGCGCTCGTCCAGAGCCAGCTCGCCGATGCCGGCACGACGGCCACCGGGTACTCGACGCCGCGGCGCCTCGCCGTCGCGATCTCCGGCGTGGTCGGTCGTGCACCGGACCGCGTCGAGACGAAGAAGCTGATGCCTGCAAAGGTTGCATACGACACGAACGGCGCGCCCACCGCGGCGCTCGCGAAGCGTCTCGAGAAGGAAGGCGCGCCATCGTCCCTGTCGCTGTCCGCGGTGACGACCCGCAGCGAAGGCGGGATCGAACACGTCTGGCTCGAGCAGACGCGAACCGGCGTCGCGTTGACCGCAGGCGTGCAGCAGGCGCTCGACGACGCGCTCGCGAAGCTGCCGATCCCGAAGCGGATGACCTATCAGCGCCACGACGACCAGGGCGCCGAGACGACCGTGCAGTTCGTGAGACCCGTGCATGGTCTCGTCGCGCTGCACGGCCCTGACGTCGTCGACCTTCGCGCCTTCGGCATTGTCGCGGGCCGCATCACGGCCGGTCATCGCTTCATGGGCATGCGGCATGTCACGATCGACACCGCGGACGACTACGCGACCACGCTGCGCGACGACGGCAAGGTGATCGTCGGTTACGACGCGCGGCGCGAGTCGATCCGTGCGCAGCTCGAGGAAGCGGCCGACGGCGATGTCGTCGTGATGCCCGAGGCGCTGCT
>CAXTPX010000564.1:0-2990 GCA_964246005.1 uncultured Burkholderiaceae bacterium
TGATGTTCGATGCGATCAACGAGGCCGGCGGCGTCGTCAACCAGATCATCGGCGACGGGCTGATGGCGATTTTCGGTGCGCCGTTGCCGCTGCAGGATCACCGGCGCTGCGCGATGCGGGCCGCGCTCGAGATGATGGACCTGATCGCCCTGTTCAACCTCGAACGTACGGCGGCCGCGAAGGCGCCGATCCAGGTCGGCATCGGCATCGCGTCGGGCGACCTGATCGCCGGCTACACGGGTACGCAGGCGCGCGCGACCTATACCTGCGTCGGCAGCACCGCGAACCGTGCGGCCCGACTCGAAGCGCATACGAAGACCGCATTGCGATCGGTGCTGGTCGATGGCCCGACGTGCGATGCCGCCGGCGACGACGTCCGGGTCGATGCGATCGGACCGGTGGCGTTGAACGGGATCGCGTTGCCGGTCGAGGTCTACGCGATCGACCGGGCGTGACGGCACCTCAACCGTCGTTCCCGCGGAGCGGGAACCAGTGTCGTTCGACCGACCTCGATGCGACCACCGCAACGACGCTGGGTCCCCGCCTGCGCGGGGACGACGAAGGTGGAGCACGCGCGCTGCACCGAAACCGTCGCCCGCGAGAACAGGCCAGCGTCGTTGAACGCCGGCCGCGTCAGGCCGCCGGACCCGCCCCGGGATCGAACGTGAAGTCCACGACCACCTCGTACCAGCTCGCGTGCGGCAGGCCGTGCACGGTCGCCGGTTCGAAACGGACGGCCTCGAAGCTCTCGGTGATGCGGTCGACGTAGTCCTGCGACAGCGTCGCTGCGGTCACGACCGTCTTCACGACGCGACCTTCGCTCGAGACGATGAGCATCAGGCGCACCAGCCCGACACGACGCGGATCGTCGTCGGACGGCAGCGAGATGACCGGATAGGTCAGCGGCTGCGGTCGACGATCGACCCGATCGTCGGTGGCAGTGTCCGTGGTCTCGCTGGTGGCCACGACGCGATCGGCGCTCGAACGTGGAGCCGCCGCTGCGGTCGCCGTCCGGATCGGTGCGACGGACGCAGGGCGGGGAAGGGGTACGACGTCGGTCGTCATGGGCGGCGCGGGCCGCGTGGCTGCCGGAGGGGCGAGGCTCACGCGCGTGCGGGACGGCGCCGGAGCGGACGAGCCGACCGACGCCCCGACCGGCTCGCGCGCGTCGATCATGAAGACGACGGCCGCATGCGCGGCGGCCGACAGCAGTACCGCCGCGAGCAGCGAGACGCGCAGACGCTTGCGAGCGACGTCGCGGCTCATCGCATCACGGCGCGGAGACAGCGACCACCCGGATCACGCTCAAGTGTTGCTGCCCATCGGCGTCCACGACCATCTCGATGTGCGTGCGCATGCCGGGCTTCAGCCATCCGACCGTCGTGACCTCCTCGCCGCTCGCGAGGAACACCTTCGGCGGGTGGCCCTTCAACGGATAGGTCACGCCGCCGATCGCGATGCGCGCGGCCATCGTGTCGACCCAGTCGACCACCAGGACGTCGTTGCGTTTCGGCAGGACCACGTTCGGCATCGCCTCGGTGGCCGGTGTCTGCACGCCGTTCTTCAGCGTGGCCGCGTCGCTGACGGTGGCGATCGACAGCAGCGGCCCGACGAGGGTCGCGACGGCGACGATGCGCCTGAAGGAATGTGGGCGGAACGTCATGGCAGGGCCTTTCATCAATTGGTCTTCACTTCTTTCCAGAACACCCGTCGACCTCCACCGACCGACGCGGCGACCGGGACGACCTCGGTCGGGCTGCTGCCGTCCGACAGGTGAACCGCCCCGACCAGGCGGCCGTTCGGCAACTGCACGATGCTCGGGCGGCTGGCGAGCGCGTTGCCGAGGAAGACGGCCGAGAAGTTCGGCTGGGTCGTGTTCGCGACGATGCCGCCGGTCTCGTAGTCGATCGCGTAGAACCAGCTCGAGCCACCGGGCACGCACAGGTTCGACGACGGGATGTTGCTCGTGAAGAGCAGCGCGCCACTGGCCAGCTGCGGGTCGGTGTTGATCCGCTCGCCCGGCGACAGCGCCAGGTCGACATACCACCCGCGCTGGGTCGTGTAGTCGATCACGTTGGTGCTGAGTTGACGCTGGGTCGCGTTGACGACGTTGATCGTCTGCTGGACCAGGTTGGCACGCAGCGGCGAGATCAGCGGGACCGCCGACAGATCGTCGATCAGTCCGTACATCGTCTGCGTCTGCGTCGTGTTGATGTCCGTGCCGCCGAGGTATTCGCCGGTACCGACGTACACGAAGCGATGGCTGACGCCGTTGCGCGTGATCTCCGACAGTTGCGGCTCGCCGGTGACCGGCTGCGCCTGGTTGCTGGCGTCGACCAGCGTTGCGAGCTTCGTCACGCCCCAGTTCGCCGGATTGGCATCGGTCAGGTCGAAGCGCCACACGTTGCCGAAGAGGTCGCCACCGTAGACGTAGTCGACCGTGTTGTTGACGGACGCATTCGACGAGAAGCCGCTGATCTTCGCGAGGCCGGACGGCGAGGACGGCGTGCCGGCCCCGGTCGGGATATCGCGGATCAGCGCGCCGGTCTTCGCGTTCAGCACGAAGAGGTGTCCCTGTCCGTCGCCGCCCGACGTGGTCGAATCGTTGTTGTAGCCGGACGCCACGAGCACCACCCAGCCGGTCGCGCTCGCCTTCGTCAGGATCGGCCGGCCGTAGGTGTAGCCGAGGTTCTGCGCAACCGTCGTGGACGTCGTCGCATTGGGGAATTCCCACAGCACCTTGCTCGCGACGTCCGCTTCGTTGCTCGGGACCGGGTTGGTCACGTCGAGCGCGTAGACGCCGCGGCCGCCCTTGCCGAGGCCGCCGATCAGCATCGTCCGCCAGTCGGGCACCGTCGTGGCCGAGCCGTAGGTGGCGGCGAAGTCCGCGTCGCCGGTGACCGGCGTGCCGTCGACGCGATACAGGTGCGAGAAGCCGGTCAGGCGCGTCAGCAGGTTCATGCTCGGCCACACCAGCTTCGGAACGTAAG
>CAXTPX010000565.1:0-2979 GCA_964246005.1 uncultured Burkholderiaceae bacterium
TGTTTTCATTTGGAGACCTCCGGAGTGAGCCGGTCGAATCGGCGACCGGAGCCGGTTCGAGCGGCTGGCAATTAGCGCGCCACCTTTATATTTGTTTCGGATCAAGATGTTGGATGCACTCGACACTCGCGCAAGATCGCGCGCGTAAAGAACGCCGACACCAGGTTTCGTCAAGGTTCAGCGCGCCGAATGGTTCGCGAGGGCGATCCAGGTCTGCGGCGCGATCTCCTCGGCGCGAGCGGTCGGCGCGATGCCCACCGCCTCCATCGCTTCGCCATGGGACGCGAGCGAGTTGCGTAGCATCTTGCGGCGCTGTCCGAACGCGGCCAGGACGATCGCGGCAAAGCGTGCCGGATCGCGGATCGTCAGCGCCGACGTCGGTCGCGGCCGCATCCGCACGATCGCCGACGTCACCCTGGGCGGCGGATCGAATGCCGTCGGCGGCACGTCGAACAGCGACTCCATGTCGTAGCGGACCTGCAGCATCACCGACAGGCGACCGAAGTCGGACGTGCCCGGTTCGGCGACCATCCGCGCGACGACCTCCTTCTGCAACATGAAGTGCTGGTCGACGACGCGGTCCGCCACCTCCAGCAGGTGGAACAGCAGCGGCGTCGAGATGTTGTACGGCAGGTTGCCGACGACGCGCAGCGACGGCCGTTCCCCATCGACGAGCGATGCGAAATCGAACGCGAGCGCGTCGGCCTCGTGCACCACGAGGCGAGCAGCGTCGAAGCGTTGCCGCAACTTCGCGGCGAGATCGCGATCGAGCTCGACGACCTGCAACGGCTTCGCCACGCGGATGCCGATGCGATGGGTGTCACGCGCCTCGATCAGCGGCGCGGTCAACGCCGCGAGGCCCGGGCCGATCTCCACCATCAAGTCGTCGGGTCGCGGATCGATCGCGCGAACGATCGCTTCGATGACGGCGCGATCGACGAGGAAGTTCTGACCGAAGCGCTTGCGGGCGACGTGCGCGCGGGTGTTCATCGCACGGCCGGGTGACGGTGCAGCAGCACGAAGCCTTCATGGTCGACGCGGTCGGCTTCGACCCCGTCGAGCCGATGGTCGCCGACGACCACGGCCCAGGGATGCGAGGCGGGCCACTCGCGTTCCCCGATCGGCGCGCCGGCGTCGAGCAAGCGGGCGGTCGCCGCAGCAGCGCCGAGCTGGAACAGGGTGTGGTACACGCCTGCTGCGTCGGCGCCGAACACGACGACCCGCGCGGCATCGTCTCGCGTGAGCGCGCGCCGGACGACGGTTCCGGCGATGTCGTAGACGTCCGCCGTCCTGCGGCCCTGCATCTGTGCGCTCGCGGAGATCGATCCCTTCACCATCGCGAACGGCAGGACGGCCAGCACGAACCACAGGGCGGCGTAACGAGGCTTGACGACCCACAGCGCCAGCGAGACCAGCCCGAGCAACGCGGCGGCGTTCTTGACAGCGGTATGGGCCGTGATGCCCTGCAGTTCCGGGTAGTCGACGACGCCGTTGCCGAACCGGGCGAGGCCGGTCTGCGCCGCGAACACCAGCGCCGCGGCAACCACCATCGCGACGACGGCACGGACCGGACGCTGTCCCGGTCGCGCTTCGATCCAGCTCGCGCCGACGATGAACAGCAACGGAAACGCGAAGTCGTAGTAGCGCGCGTGAAGACGGGCGAGGGTCTCGTACGGTCCCTGCCCGTCGACGATGACCGTGAAGAGCGACGCCACGGCGATCAGCGTCCCGAGCACGAGGAAGGTGAAGAGCCGCAAGCGTCGCCGATCGACGACGGGACCGGCCTCTGGTCCCGTCGCACGCGATGCGAACGGCGACGCCACGAGGATCGCGACCGGCAACGCGAACAGCAGCACGAGGGCCATCAGGTGGCCGGACAGGTTCCAGGCGAGGTCGGACAACAGGCCCGCGAGGCGCGCTCCGGTCCCCGGCGCCTGGGCGGTCTCCGCGATGCCGGAATAGAACGCGCCGAACAGCGTCAACGCCGAGCGCCCCGCGATCGTGTAGCCGACCGCGAACTTGATCAGGAGCGCCGTCGCCACGACCACGCTCGCCTGCGCGAATACCGTTGCCTGTCGGAAGCCCCGCGTCCGCCGTGTCTCGATTGCGACGAAGGCGACCGCCGGCGGGAGCAGGAAGATCGCGTGCGGCTTGACGAGCGCGAGCGCGCCGATCGCGCCCCCGGCGAGCGCGAAGCGCAGAAGCGACGCGTCGGGCCGCGACGACAGGACCAGCCAGGCGATCGACCAGAAGCCGAGGTAGTAGAGCGACTCCGGCATGAAATAGGCGGTGTACGTCGAGACCGGACCGACCAGCGCGAGCGCCGCGACGGCGATGGCGAGCGGGCGCGACATCACTTGCCGCGCGACGAGGTAGATCGACGGCGCCGCCGCCGCGAAGAACACCAGGTTCAGCCAGCGGGCGCAGAGCAGGAACGCGTCGCCGCAGACGTTCGTCGCGCGATAGATCACGAGGAAGAGATAGTTGGGGACGTGCGCTTCCGCGAACGGCTGCAGCCGCGCCGCGACGCTGTAGCGGTACTCGTCGTCCATCACCACCGGGTACAGCCCGGCGTTGCGCGACGCGGTGACCAGCACGATCGCGATCAACCCCAGGACCACCATCACGCCGGTCGCGAGACCGGACGGACGACGCCGGGCAGCGTCGCGGAGCGGTGATGTCGCTGCCGATCGCCCGCGGGGAACCGTCATCGGTCCGCGACCCTGCGACGGCGCGACGCTTCGGCCATCGTCGCCGCCACGTCGATCGCCGTGTGCATGCTGCCGACGTCGATGTGCTTCATCGCATCGGGCAGGGCCGCGAGATCGAGCGCCGTGCCGTGATCGACCGAGGTGCGGATGATGGGGATGCCGATGCTCATGTTGACCGTGGTGTCGAAGGCCAGGAGCTTCATGGGAATGTGCCCCTGATCGTGGTACATGGCGACAATCAGATCGTGCGAGCCGGCGGCGGCGCGGG
>CAXTPX010000566.1:0-2966 GCA_964246005.1 uncultured Burkholderiaceae bacterium
AGGCCGCCGCATCGATGGTGGCGATCGCACAAGCCACCCAGCAGCGTTTCATCGCCATCGGCGGCGTCGTGATCACGGATGCTGCGGGGCTCGTCATCAGCGCCATTGCCGTCGCCAGTGCGGTCGTCGTCACCGATCCGGACGGGACGCCACGCTGCGTTGTGTCGATTTCGGGCGGCAACCCCGTGGCCGACGGCGAAATCGTCCGTGCGGCCGTCGCTGCGGCAGGTCTCGTAGCGGTGCCGTGACCGCAGCTACCCCTATCCACTTCATTACGGAGCACCCATGCCGACCACCCATTACCACCTGCCCACCGCCACGCACGATGAGGCCGCCCGCGAGGACTTCACCGCATCGCTACGCAAGCTTTTCACGACCGAACTGTTTCCCGGAACGCGCAAGCTCTACGAGACACGCCTCCTGCCGGCTTTCGAGGCGAACAACGGGCGCAAGCCCGAGAGCGTAAAGGAAGTCGAGGCGCTGATGGAAGAGTCGTTCTGCTATCGCGCCGTCAACCTGCTCGGCCGGACCGCACAGGAACTCGTGTGGGACACCGTCGGCGAATCGGTCGAGCGACAGCTTCCCGCCCTGATCGACAACGCGAAGCCGAAGGCTTCCGATCTCGGCACGGTCCGGACCAATCCGGCGCTGCCGATTCCACGCTACATCGAAGCCGTCGACATCCATGTGATGCCCGGCAACTTCCATACCGAACTCGCGCCCGACGATGTCTATGCCGGCGCGCTGTACGACAAGGGCGTGCAGGTCTTCGCGTTCGGCGGACTCGGACAGCGCAACGATGGCTATGGTCGTGCGATCGTCGAATACCTGAAGGAGCACTTCCCCGACCTCGAGCCGCGCCGCGTGCTCGACATCGGCTGCGGCATCGGGAGCGCGACGACGCCGCTCGCGGAAGCCTATCCGGACGCCGAGGTGCACGGCATCGACATCGGGGCACCGATGGTGCGGTACGCGCACAGTCGCGCGGAGTCGCTCGGCGTCAAGGCGCATTTTTCCCAGCAGGACATGACGGCGCTCGACTTCCCCGACGGTTACTTCGACCTCGTCGTGTCGATCATCGTGACGCACGAGGCACCGGTTCCCGTGCTGCGCGCGATGCTCGCCGAGTGCCATCGGGTCCTCGCCCCGGGTGGCGTGATGATGCACGACGGCAAGTTCGGCAGCGCCGAGGCCGAACCGATCGACCAGTTGATGATGTCCTGGTTCGGGAACAACGCCAACGAGCCGTTCTCCCATGCCTTCAAGCAACTCGACTTCCGCATCGAGTTCGAGCGGGCGGGCTTCGAGTCCTCGAAGCTGTTCACGGGAACCCGCCCCGCGGTGTACCTGCAGGGCCATCTGCCACCGGTGAGCTTCATCGGCGCCGTTCGGTAGGACACACCCGTACGGCCGACGCTTGGATTCCGACCAGGAGCTTCGGGCACTGCGGCGCGGCTTGATGGCGCTGACGCTGATCAACCAGGTGGAGGCGATGTCGATCGCGCGCGCGGCGGCCGCGCTCGGCCTGCCGCGCACGACGGCCGAGCGGATCCTCAACACGCTGGCGGCCGACGGCTACCTCGAACGGTCGACGATCGACAAGCAGTACCGGCTGACACCGAAGGTGCTGGCCCTGTCGAGCGGGTTCTCGGGCGAGTCGTGGGTCACGCACGTCGCCGCGCCGATGCTCAATCGCCTCACCGAGGAGATCGGCTGGCCCCTGGCGATCGCGACGGCCGAGGGCACGCACATGCATGTGCGCTACACGACCGACACGATGACGAGCCTGTGGATCTACCGACGGCGCGTCGGCGCGTCGATCTCGATCCTCAAGGCGAGCAGTGGCACGGTGCACCTCGCGTTCGTCGGTGAAGCCGAACGGACGCAACTCCAGCTCGCGCTCGAACGGGAGTCGACCGATCACCCGATCGACTGGAGCGGCGTCGACGAGGCGCGAGCAAACGGCTATGCGTTCTCGCCACAGGACACGCGCGAGCAGAGCATCAGCCTGCCGATCTTCCTCGACGGCAAGCTCGCGGCGGTCCTGTTGATGATCTTCATGGCGCGCGTCCATTCGCACCAGACGGTCGTCGAACAGTACCTGCCCCGCCTGACCGCGCTGGCACGAGCGATCGGCGAGAGCGCCAGCCTCTCGTCGCACGGCGAACAGGCCGCCGGCGAGGCTGCCTAGTCCGGTAGCGCGCAGACGACGCCGTCGGACAACCGCTTGGCGGTTGCCGGTCAACGTGCGGGCGCGTTTCGGTTCTTTGTTCTGTCATGTGCACTTCGATGCGGGCACGATGATCGAAGCGCAACCGCCGGCATCCCACCGAACGACATGGCCAGTGTCATCGCCCCGATCCTGAACGTCCCTCGGGTCTCGCTGCCGCGGCCGATGATGATGGGCTGGGGGCTCGGCACGCTCGGACCGGTGATCGTCCTCACGGCCACCAACGCGCTGCTGCTGCGCTTCATGACCGACTACGTCGGCCTGAGCGCCGCCATCGCGTCGTCGCTGATCGGCCTGTCGAAGCTCTACGACGCGTTCGCCGACCCGGCGATGGGATGGATCAGCGATCACACGAAATCGCGCTGGGGGCGTCGCCGCCCGTACCTGCTGCTCGGCGGACTGCTGCTCGCGATCTCGATGGTCGCGTTGTTCTGGGTGCCGCCGTTCGAGAGCAACGCGGCGCGCACGGCATACATGGCCGTGCTGCTGATGTTCTACGCGACGGCGTACACGGTCTTCAACATTCCGTACATGGCGATGCCGGCCGAGATGACGCAGGCGCCCGAGCAGCGGACCGAGCTGATGAGCTGGCGCGTGGCCGCGGTGGGCGTCTCGCAGATCGTCGCGCTGTTCCTCGGCGCGGCGCTGGTCGATCAGCCCGGGGGCGGCGCGACCGGCCACGTCAAGATGGCCCTGGCGATCGCACCGATCGTGCTGGTGTCGTCGATCATCTGCT
>CAXTPX010000567.1:0-2964 GCA_964246005.1 uncultured Burkholderiaceae bacterium
CGTTCGCCGTGTTCGCGACGGCCCGCGGCGTGAACTTGTACGAGATCGCGAGGCGGTCCGCTTCGCGTGCCGGCAGGATGACCAGCGTCGCGCCGGTATCGACGAGGAAGCGCGTCGGTGAGCCGTTGATGGCGCCGTCGGCGAGGTAATGGCCGCTGCCGTCCTGGCCGATCGTCGCCGTGGCGCGACCCTGGTCCGCCGGACCGGCCAGATACGAACCCATCGGAATCGTCTGGCGCCGACCGTCGACGAGAAAGGTGGCGCTGTCGCTGCCGACAGCGACGAGCTTGAAGCCCGCCACCGTGTCACCGACGCTCATGCTGCGCGGGGCCGCCTTGTCGACGGCGACCACGGCCTTCCCGGGGTAGACGCCCACGACGTCGATCGTCGCGGCCTGGACGGTGCCGATCGACAGCCCCAGCAAGACCATGAGCCCGACCCGCATGGTCGTTCAGTCGCGGAAGTTGTTGAAGTCGAGCGGCATGTCGGTGACCGACTTCTTCAGCAACGCGATCGCCGCCTGCAGGTCGTCGCGCTTCGCACCGGTGATGCGCACCGCGTCGCCCTGGATGCTCGCCTGCACCTTCATCTTCGCTTCCTTGATCGCCTTGACGATCTTCTTGGCTGCGTCCGACTCGATGCCGTTCTTGACCTTGACCACCTGCTTGACCTTGTCGCCGCCGATCTTCTCGACCTTGCCGATGTCGAGGAAGCGGATGTCGACGCTGCGCTTCGTCATCTTGTTGTTGACGATGTCCATCACCTGACCTAACTGGAACTCGGAGTCCGCGAACAGCGTCAACTCGCGTTCCTTCTGCTCGACGCGTGCGTCGGATCCCTTGAAGTCGAAACGCGTGCCGACCTCCTTGTTGGCCTGGTCGATCGCATTGCGGACCTCGACGAGATTGGCTTCGGAAACGACGTCGAAGGAAGGCATGCGGAAAGTCCTGCAGTGGATGAACGAGGTCGAAAAGTATAGACGAGCGTGACGTCTATACTGCGCCGCCGGTACCTCGCCCGACACTTCGTTCGCAGCGTTCGCCACCGGGTCCGAGCAAAGGCACCATGCGCCCCACCGTCCAGCGCGATGTCCCGCTCGCGCCGTTCAACACCTTCGGCATCGCGGCGAACGCCCGTCACTTCGCGCGGATCGAGTCGGTCGACGCGCTGCGCGAACTGCGCGAGGATCCTCTGTGGCACGACGGCCCCCGCCTCGTCGTCGGCGGCGGCAGCAACCTGCTCTTCACGCGCGACTTCGACGGCCTCGTCGTGCACATCGCATCGCGCGGCCATGCGCACCTGGGCGACGACGGAGCCGCCCATCTGGTCGCCGTGGAGGCCGGCGAGAACTGGGACGGGTTCGTGCGCGACAGCGTGCGCCGCGGCTGGCCGGGCCTCGAGAACCTGGCGTCGATCCCGGGCTCGATCGGCGCGTCGCCGGTCCAGAACATCGGCGCTTACGGCGTCGAGCTTGCCGAACGCTTCGCTTGGCTCGATGCGTTCGATGCAGAGACCGGCGCAATGCTTCGCATCGATGCGGCCGGCTGTGCGTTCGGCTATCGCGACAGCGTGTTCAAGCATGCGCTGCGCGCGCGCGCGATCATCACGCGCGTCGTCTTCCGTCTGCCGATCCGATGGGAGCCGCGGCTGGCGTACGCGGACGTCGCTGCCCGGCTGGAGCAGGCGTCGATCGACCGACCGACCGCGAGCGATGTCGTCGACGTCGTCACCGCGATTCGTCGCGACAAGCTGCCCGACCCTGCAGTCGTCGGCAACGCCGGCAGCTTCTTCAAGAACCCGGTCGTCGACGCAGCGACCTGGGACACGATCCGCTCGCGCGAACCGGACGCGGTCGGCCACGCCCAGGTCGATGGTCGCGTCAAGCTCGCGGCCGCGTGGATGATCGACCACTGCGGCTGGCGTGGCCGTTCGTTGCCGGGGTCGAACGGTCGCGCAGCGGTCCACGAGCGGCAGGCGCTGGTGCTCGTCAATCGCGGCGGCGCGAGCGGCGCGGACGTGCTGGCGCTCGCGTCGGCCGTACGCGACTCCGTACGGGCCCGCTTCGGTGTCACCCTCGAGCCCGAGCCGCTGATCGTTTGACCACGGCGCTTGCAACACCTCCCCGGTTGCGCTGGAATGACAACTTTTCGAAACGGAGGCATCCATGCGGAGCAACCCGGTCGGATGGTTCGAGATCTACGTACAGGACTGTGCTCGTGCCTGTGCTTTCTACGAGGCCGTGCTGCAGACGAAGCTGGAGAGCCTGCCGAGTCCCGATGTGGAGATGTGGGCCTTCCCCATGGCGCAGGACAAGTCGGGTGCGGCGGGCGCGCTGGTCCGGATGGAGGGGGTTCCGTCCGGCGGCAACAGCACGCTGGTCTATTTCGTCTGCGACGATTGCGCGGTCGAGGAGGGTCGGGTCGCCGGGGCCGGCGGCAGCGTCCACCGCCCGAAGTTCTCGATCGGTCCGTACGGCTTCGTCTCGCTCGTCGTCGACACCGAAGGCAACATGATCGGCTTGCACTCGGCGCCCTGACGCAGCCTCAAGAGCGGCTGCGTCTCGCCGTCTCGGCGATCCGCATCCTGAGGGCATTGAGCTTGATGAAGCCACCCGCATCCGCCTGGTCGTAGGCGCCGCCGTCGTCGTCGAAGGTCGCGATGTTCTGATCGAACAGCGTGTCCTTCGAGTCACGGGCGACCACGGTGACACTACCTTTGTAGAGCTTCAGCCGCACGAAGCCGTTGACGTTCCGCTGCGTGTGATCGATCAGGACCTGCAGCGCGCGCCGCTCCGGACTCCACCAGTAGCCGTTGTAGATCAGGCTCGCGTAGCGCGGCATCAGGTCGTCCTTCAGATGGGCGACCTCGCGATCGAGCGTGATCGACTCGATGCCGCGATGCGCCTTCAGGAGAATCGTGCCGCCGGGCGTCTCGTAGCAGCCGCGCGACTTCATGCCGACGTAA
>CAXTPX010000568.1:0-2961 GCA_964246005.1 uncultured Burkholderiaceae bacterium
CGAGAAGTACCCGAAGCAGCTGCTGTCGTTCATCGGCGGCGAGACGATGCTGCAGTCGACCGCGACGCGCCTGTCAGGCTACCAGGGCAAGGTCACCATCGCGCCGGGTCCGATCGTGGTCTGCAACGAGGAGTACCGCTTCCTGTCGGCCGAGCAGATGCGGTCGGCGGGCGCTGCCGGTGGCCGCATCCTGCTCGAACCGTTCGGCCGCAACACCGCTCCTGCCTTGACGATCGCGGCGATGCTGGCGATGTCCGACGGCGACGATGCCCTGTTGCTGGTGATGCCGGCCGACCACGTGATGCGCGACCTCGCGGCATTCCACGCGGCGATCGACGCGGCGATCGGGCCGGCGCTCGACGGCGCGATGGTCACGTTCGGCATCGTCCCCGATCGCCCGGAGATCGGCTACGGCTATCTCGAAGTGGCGACGCCGATCTCCGGCGACGATGGCATGAAGGGCGCGCAACCGCTCGTCGCGTTCGTCGAGAAGCCACCGGTCGATCTCGCTCGCCAGTACCTCGAAGGTGGCCGCCACCTGTGGAACAGCGGCCTCTTCATGATGCGGGCGAGCGTCTGGCTCACGGCACTGCGACACTTCGCACCGACGATGTACGAGGCGTGCGACGCCGCGTTGAAGGCGGGGGCGACCGATCGCGATTTCGTGCGCATCGGGCGCGAGGCGTTCGCGCTGTGCCCGTCCGACTCGATCGACTACGCCGTGATGGAGAAGCTGTCCGGCGCGCCCGAGTTGGGAATCGCCGGCGTCGTGGTCCCGCTGGTGGCCGGCTGGTCCGACGTAGGCGCGTGGGATGCCGTGTGGGCCTCGTCGAAGAAGGACGCCGACGGCAATTCGTGCCAGGGCGACGCGATGCTCGAGGACACGCGCAACAGCCTCGTCATCACCGAAGGTCGTCTCGTCGCGTGCCTCGGGCTCGATGACATGATCGTCATCGAGACGCCCGACGCGGTGCTGGTCGCGCGGAAGGACAAGACGCAGGACATCAAGAAGATCGTGTCGCGCCTGAAGGCCGAATCGCGGCCCCACGCCGACAACCACCGGAAAGTGCATCGGCCCTGGGGCTACTACGACTCGATCGACAGCGGGACCCGCTTCCAGGTCAAGCGCATCGTCGTCAAGCCCGGTGCCAGCCTTTCGCTGCAGATGCATCACCACCGCGCCGAACACTGGATCGTCGTATCGGGCACCGCCCGCGTGACGCGGGGCGACGAGATCGTGATGCTGGGCGAGAATCAGTCCACCTACATCCCGCTCGGGACGACGCATCGGCTCGAGAATCCGGGCAAGATCGACCTGGAGATGATCGAGGTGCAATCCGGTACCTACCTCGGCGAGGACGACATCGTGCGCTTCGAAGACAACTACGGCCGCCTGCATGCCGTTTCCGGCGGACAGGCTGCCTGATCGCGCGGCGAGGCGGCGGGCGATCGACAGCGCGGCGGACGCGGGTCGGGCTGCCGGTCCCGCGAAGAGCGCCGGCCGCGTGCTGAAGCCGGCGCTCGCGTTCGCGCGGACGGCCTGGGCCGACGCTGCGCGCCCGCGTCGACCGATCGTGTCGATCGACGAACATCTCCTCGCGGCCGAAGCGTGGCTGTGTCGGGCGCAGGATGCCAGCGACGACGGCGGCGTCAGCTACGGCTACTGCCTGCGAGGCGGCTGGCGTCCGTCGTATCCCGAAACGTCGGGCTACATCGCCACGACCTTCTTTCGCCTGGCCGACGACCGGGACCGTGCGTACGCGGCTCGCGCGCATCGCATCCTGCGCTGGTTGGCGTCCATCCAGAATCGCGACGGGTCGTTCGCCAATCCGCGTTACGGCGACGACGGGATCGTGTTCGATACGGGGCAGGTGCTGTTCGGCCTGGTTCGCGGCTACGAAGCGACGCGCGATGCCCGCCTGCTCGACAGCGCGCGCCGCGCGGCGGACTGGTTGACGACGATCGCGGACGACGATTCGCTGTGGACGAAGAACGAGCACCTCGGGCATCCGCACGTCTACAACACGCGCACGGCCTGGGCGCTGCTGCGGATGAACCAGGTCGAGCCGGATGCGGCCCGGGAAGCGGTGGCCCGCTGCAACCTGGACTGGGCCGTGGCGCAGCAGCGGCCGAACGGCTTCTTCGACCATTGCGCGTTCCGGCCCGGCCGGGCGCCGTTCACGCACACCATCGCCTACACCACGCGCGGCCTCCTCGAGTGCGGCGCTCTCCTCGCCGACGATGGCTATCGCCGCGCCGCGGAGCGCTGTGCCGACGCGGTGTTGCGACACCTGGGCAACGACGGCTTCCTGCCATCGGCCATCGACCTCGACGGCGAGGCCGCCTCGTCGTCGTGCTGCCTGACCGGCAATTGTCAGTTCGCCATCGTCTGGGCCCGTCTCTTCGCGAACGGTGGCGAGGGCCGCTACCGCACGGCCGTGTCCCGCGCGCTCGACTACGTGATGTCGACGCAGGATCGCGAGAGCGACGACGCGGACGTCCGCGGCGCGATCAAGGGCTCGCATCCGGTCTGGGGCCGATACGCGCCCCTGTCGTATCCGAACTGGGCGACGAAGTTCTTCATCGACGCGATGTGGCACCGCAAGCGCATTGCTGCATGAAGAGGCGTGCCGGACGCGTCCAGGTCCTGAACGGCTGCTTCGATCCGCTGACCGCGCGGCAGACCGTCGACGCCGTCTTCGCGTTGCTCGACGCCGGCAAGCGCGGCTGGCTCTGCACGGTCAACGTCGCGACGGTGGTGACGATGCGCAGGAACGCCCGGCTGCAGTCGTTCGTCGATCGGGCGGCGCTGGTCGTGGCCGATGGGCAACCGATCGTCTGGTGCGCGCCGCTTTTCGGTGACCGCCTGCCCGAGCGGGTCGCGGGTGTCGACCTGATCGACGACCTGTGCGCACGGGCGGCCGCCGAGAACCGCGGCGTCTATTTCCTCGGCGCAACGCC
>CAXTPX010000569.1:0-1051 GCA_964246005.1 uncultured Burkholderiaceae bacterium
ACTGGCGGAAGCCGAGCGTGAAGTACAGCACCGCCGCGTTCCAGGCGAGCCCGAGGAACGGGTGCACACGCAACAACAGATAGAAGATCAGCCATGCCCCGACCGTCAGCGGCACGACCAGCACGAACCAGGCGAGCAGGCCCTGCTGCTTCTCGCCGGCGTTGAAGTTGCGTTCGAGGAGACCCGCGCTCCCGCGAACCGCCTGATGCGCCACGTTGCCGGGTCGCAGCGGGCGAACCTGCTCGAGCAGCAGCGCGATGATCAGCGAGAGAAAACCCATTCGTTATCGGTACTGTTGTCCTGTCGGTCAGGGACGACCGGAGCGGATGCCCGAGAAGCGAGTGGACACGTGATCCATCGTGGTACTGCCGGTAGCCGCGGGAGGCTTGCCGTTGGCAGCGCGTGCGATTGTATCGCCGGCCCGTGTGACGCGAACCCGGCGAGACGGGCTAGCCCGTCGATTGCGCCGCGAGGAACAGGTACAGATTCCGCAACATCGCCGCCGTCGCGCCCCAGATGAAGTGCGTCCCGTACGGCATCGCGGTGAACCGTCTCGAGTGACCGTCCATGATGATCGCGCGGCGCTCCTGGTTCGCGGGGTCGAGCAGGAACGCGAGGGGCACCTCGAACGCCTCGGCCACTTCGAACGCATCGAGCGTCAACGCCAGCGGCGGATCGACCAGCGCGACGATGGGCGCGACGTTGAACCCGGTGACGGTCGGATAGTCGGGGAGCCGACCGATCACCTCGACCCGCGCACGCGCGAGGCCGATCTCTTCCTCGGCTTCGCGCAGCGCCGTCTCGACCACGTCGACGTCCTCGGGCTCGGCGCTCCCGCCCGGGAAGCTGACCTGGCCGGCATGGTCGTTGAGATGCGCCGTGCGCTCGGTCAGCAACATCGTCATCCCGCTGTCGTGGACGACGATCGGCACGAGCACCGAGGCCGGCACGAGACCGGTCGCGCCCGGACGCAGGCGCGGCGCACGCGACTCGTCGGACCGCTCGGGCCGCCACTCGCGTGGCTGCGCGAATGCGCGGCGCAGGTGCTCGG
>CAXTPX010000569.1:1061-2950 GCA_964246005.1 uncultured Burkholderiaceae bacterium
CGGGCGTGAGCCATTGACTCGGAACGGCGATACCCGGCGCCCGCCCGACGATCGGCGCCCGCTCGGGATCGAACGCGGGCCGCCGTACGGGGGGCGACGGCAGCGTGTCGCTGTCCTCGAAGGCGTCGCTCATGCGTTCGGTGCCAACCGCTTCATCCGTTCCATGCGCCGAAACAAAAAGGCGCGCCGCTCGGGCGCGCCTTCATCGGATGCCGGCAACGCCGACCCGGCGGTCGACACGGTCAGCCGGCAATCAGGCGCCCGTCGTGTCGTCGCCGCTCTCCGGCACCACCGGCGCACTCTTCTTCGCAGCCGCGCCACCCCGCACGCGCGTCGTGAGCTTCTCCTTGATGCGCGCCGACTTGCCCGAACGCTCGCGCAGGTAGTACAGCTTCGCTCGGCGAACGTCGCCGCGACGCTTGACCTCGATCGACGCGATCGACGGGGAGTAGGTCTGGAAGGTGCGCTCGACGCCTTCGCCGCTCGAGATCTTGCGAACGATGAAGTTCGAATTGATGCCGCGGTTGCGCTTCGAGATCACGACGCCTTCGTAGGCCTGGACGCGCTTGCGCGTGCCTTCGACCACGTTGACGCTGACGATCACGGTGTCGCCGGGCGCGAACTCGGGAATGGTCTTGCCCAGTCGGGCGATCTCTTCTTTTTCCAGCGTTTCGATGAGGTTCATCGGTGTACTCCTTCAGCCATCGTGCGCGGGCCTGATGTCGTTGTAGGGGCCGCGTAGAGGATGGGGTTGATCACGCGACGCAGTGACGCACGCCGCTCCTTCCTGCAACTACCTTCCTGCTCGTCGAACCGGACCGCCTGCGCGCTCCGCCTTCAATCGGTCCTGCCGTCCTGCACCTGCCGCAATATCGCTTCGTCCTGCTTCGACAACCGACCTGCCTCGCGCGCACGCTCGATCAGATCAGGCCGCTTGCTCCACGTCGCCCTCACCGCCTGCTCGCGCCGCCACTGCACGATGCGTGCGTGATGGCCCGACAACAACACCTCGGGCACCGCCGCGTCGCGCCAGCGCTCGGGCCGCGTGTAATGCGGGCAGTCCAGCAATCCGCCACCGTCCAGGCTCGCGAACGAGTCCTGCGCCGCCGACTCGCTGCCGCCGAGCACGCCCGGCAACTGACGGACCACCGCATCGATCAGCGCCATCGCGGCGATCTCGCCGCCCGAGAGCACGAAGTCGCCGACGCTGATCTCTTCGTCGACCACCTGCTCGATCAGGCGTTCGTCCACCGCCTCGTACCGTCCGCACACCAGCACCGCACCGCGCGATTGGTGCGCCGCCTGCATCTCCATCACCCGCCCGTGCGTCAGCGGCCTGCCCTGTGGCGACATCAGGATCACCGCCGGCCTCGCACGCCCCGCACCGACCTGCACCGCCACGGCCGCCTCGATCGCCTCCTCGAGCGGCTGCGACAGCATTACCATGCAGGGACCGCCACCATACGGACGATCGTCGACCGTGCGGTAGTTGTCGCTCGTGAAGTCGCGGGGATTCCACGTCGCGAGCTGCCACCGCCCTTCATCCAGCGCACGCCGCGTGATCCCCGACGCCGTCACCGCGACGAACATCTCCGGGAAAAGCGTGACGACGTCGAACCGCATCACGTCAATAGTCCGCCTGCCAGTCGACCACGATGCGACGCGCCGCGAGATCCACCGTCTTCACGTGCGCATCGACGAACGGAATCAACCGTTCCACTGCCTCGTTCTCGCCGCCGACGTGGTCGTGCACGATCAGCGTCTGATGCGCGCCGGTCTCGGTCAACTCGACCACCGTACCGAGCGCAGTGCCCGCTTCGTTGACCACCGCGAGTCCGATCAGATCGACCCAGTAGAATTCGTCATCGCCAGTCAGCTTCGGGAAGTCG
>CAXTPX010000570.1:0-2949 GCA_964246005.1 uncultured Burkholderiaceae bacterium
CGTCGCGAGCGTGACGGTATTGCCCGCGCTCCTGCAGCTGATGGCGGTCGATGGGTCGGCCGAAGGGATGGGGTTTCGAGGCCTCGGTGGCATCGATCGCTATCTCGTCGACCATCGCCGACGGGTGCTGATCGCAGCGGGCGTGCTGACGATCGCGAGCCTCGCGCTCCTGCCGTTCGTGCGCTTCGACTTCAACCCGCTGCACCTGCGCAGCGCCGACAGCGAGGCGGTCGCGACGATCATGGACCTGTCGCGCAATCCGCAGACGACACCCAACACGATCGACGTGCTGGCGCCTTCGCTCGATGCCGCGACGGCCCTCGCGGCCAGGCTCTCGAAGCTGCCCGAGGTCTCGCAGGTACTGACGTTGAACAGCTTCGTCCCGGGCGACCAGGAAGCGAAGCTCGCGATCGTCGGTGATGCCGCGCTGCTGCTCGACCCGACGCTCAATCCCGCCGCGACGAAGCCGACCCCGACCGACGACGAGACCCGTCAGTCGATGCGCGACGCCGCTCGTGACCTGCGGGCAGCGGCGGCCGATGATCCGGGCAGCAAGGCGGCGGCCGACGCATCGCGCGTTGCGCGTGGCCTCGTCGCCGTCGCGGATGGTCGTGCTGCGCGCCTGAAGCTGCTCGACGACGCGCTCGTGCCGGGGTTGCAGACGACGCTGACCCAGTTGCGTTCCGCGATCCAGGCCGGCCCGGTCTCGCTCGCCACGCTGCCCGCCGCGCTGAAGGAAGACTGGACCACGAGCGATGGACGCGCGCGGATCGAGGTCTATCCGCGCGACCTCTCCGGCAAGACCGATGCACGCTCCGAAGCGGCCGACGACGACGTCCTGCGGCGCTTCATCGCATCGGTGCGCACCGTCGCGCCCGACGCGGTCGGCACGCCGGTGTCGATCCAGGAGTCTGCGGGCACCATCGT
The DNA here is from genome assembly GCA_964246005.1 of uncultured Burkholderiaceae bacterium. Taxonomy (GTDB): domain Bacteria; phylum Pseudomonadota; class Gammaproteobacteria; order Burkholderiales; family Burkholderiaceae_D; genus CAHJXF01. The sequence goes on from CAXTPX010000570.1 coordinate 928, forward strand.
GAAAGCGTTCATCCAGGCCGGCGTCTGGGCGCTGATCGGCATCACGATCCTGCTGGTGGTGGTGCTGAAGAAGACGCGCGACGTGCTCGTCACGCTCGCGTCGCTGCTGCTCGGCGGCCTGGTCACGCTCGCGCTGTGCGTGCTGCTGCGCATCCCGTTGAACTACGAGAACATCATCGCGCTGCCGTTGCTGTTCGGCATCGGTGTCGCGTTCAACATCTACTTCGTGATCGCGTGGCGCCGCGGCCAGCACAACCTGCTCGAGACCAGCCTCGCCCGCGCGGTGATCTTCAGCGCGCTGACCACGGCGACCGCGTTCGGCAGCCTGTGGCTGTCGAGTCACCCGGGGACGGCCAGCATGGGCAAGCTGCTGGCGCTGTCGCTCGCGTGTACGCTCGCGGCCGCATTGCTCGTGCTGCCGGCGTTGCTCGGACCGCCGCCTGCCGATGCGCGAGAATGACGGGCTATGGACTTCCATGACCTTCGGTCGATGACCACCCCTGTCCAGCCTGACGCCGTCGCGTGCCCACGCACCTGGGACGGTCGGCTCGCGCGCTGGCTCGTCACGCCGCTGCGCGACACGCGTGTGACGCCCAACCACCTGACGACGGTGCGGCTCCTGATCGGGTTGGCCGGCGCGGCGGCGCTCGCGCGTGGCGACTACGGCTCGGCCAACGTGGGGGCCTTGCTGATCGTGTTGTCGAACTTCGTCGATCACACCGACGGCGAGCTCGCGCGCATCAGCGGCAAGACCAGCCGCTTCGGACACTTCTACGACCTCGCGAGCGACGCGCTGATCACGGTGCTGCTGTTCACGTGCCTGGGGATCGGTGCCGCGTGGCACAGCGGCGCCGCGACGGTCTGGCTCGGCCTCGTGACCGGCGTCGCGGTCGCACTGATCTTCTTCGTCCGGATGCGGATCGAGGAAGTCGCGGGCAAGGGCGGCACCCGGCAATCGTCGCTGGGCGGCTTCGAGACCGAGGACGTCCTGTACCTGCTGCCGCTCGTGACGCTGACGGACGTGGCCGGCTCGTTCCTCGCGGTCGCCTCGGTCGGCGCGTCGCTGTTCGCCGCCTGGGTGCTGTTCGATTGGTGGCGCGCGACCCGCCACGCGAATCGGGCCGGGCTGTGGGGCGTATCGCGATGAGTGCGCGATGAGTGCGCGATGAGTGCGCGACCGAGCGGCATCGAGCGGCTGCCGATCACCGCGGCGACCGCGCGTGACGTCGTTGCGGACAGCGCTGCACGACTCGACCGCGGCGCGCTGCGATCGGACTTCGTCCGGCAGGGCTCGTTCGTGCAGCTCGACACGTTCCTCGCACCCGACGTGACGGCGCAGCTCGTCGCGAGCGCGCTCGCGTTGCGGCCCGAGATCAATCGCAATTACCTGCCGGGTCACAAGAAGGGCGGCAGCGTCAGTCGCCACACGATCGATCGGCTGGCGCCCGCCATCGCGACGCTGTATCGATCGGACGCGCTGCGCGAGGTGTTGCAGGCGATGTGCGGCGAGGCGTTGCAGCCGTGCCCCGACGACGACGCGCACGCGTATGCGCTCTACTACTACACGCGGCCGGGCGACCACATCGGCTGGCACTACGACACGTCGTATTACGACGGCCGTCGCTACACGCTGCTCCTCGGCGTACTCGACCAGTCGTCGTGCCGGCTCGACTACGAGCTGCACACGCGCGAAGAGCGCGGCGCCGTCGAGTCCGGATCGATCCGCATCGCGCCCGGCGGTCTCGTGTTCTTCGACGGCGACAAGCTGCGCCATCGCATCACGCCGTCGGGGGAGAACGAGATGCGCGTGTCGCTGACGTTCGAGTACGTCACCGATCCGGGCATGCGTCCGTGGCGACGGGTGATCTCGAACATGAAGGACGCGGTCGCGTACTTCGGGTTGCGTCAGGTTTTCCAGAGCCGCAAGCGTGGCGCCTCATGAATCGCGTGACGACGATCCTCTTGACGGTCGGCACGGCGGTGTTCGTGCTGTTGCTCGCGTGGCAGGGCTTCGGCTCGGTC